>DATISX010000206.1:0-4261 GCA_035468275.1 Salegentibacter sp. | reverse complement strand
GGGCTTTTCTATACACAGGTAAATGATAAGTATTATTTGGAAATGCTGATTCCATATTCCTTCAATTTTAATCTAAATTTACTCAGAAACCCACAGTCTCTTCTTTAACTTTTAATTCCAAATAATTAATTTACCTTTGATTTTAAGGAATTAGTTCACTTAAACTTTAAATATGCCGATAGATGAAATTAACTGGGCCATCCTGGAGAGGCTTCAAAAAAATGCGCGTAGATCTTTTTCTGATATAGGTAGAGAAATTGGTTTGAGTTCTCCTGCTGTAGCCGAAAGAGTAAAAAAAATGGAGGATGCCGGAGTGATTTCGGGTTACAAAACTGAGGTTTCATATCATAAAACAGGATACCAGCTAAAAGCTATAATAACCTTGCGGGCATTCATGGGCCGATTGAAACCATTTTTGGAAAAAGTTGTGGAATTCAGGGAAGTGGTTAATTGCTACCGAATTACCGGAAATGAGAACATTATAATGGAGGTGGTTTTATCAGATCAGGTTCATTTAACTGAATTTATTGATCGCCTTATAACATACGGAGAGATAAAGACTCATATTATTCTTTCCAACGTTATAGAACATGCTCCAATCAAAAGAAAACTTGGTTAAAATGTTTTAAATCAGAAGCTTTTACACTTGTTAAAAATGCCGTTTTTAGCAGGTTTTATTAACGTATCTTTACGCCTCTACAGCGCTTTAAGTTAAATCAGAATTAATTGTAATTTTCTTAATACTTCTACGACTTAACTGTGCATAGATTTGTACCAGACGAAACAATAAAAATTATTATGAGAAAATATAGTCCTTTATTTTTAATACTAGCCGTGGTTACCGGGCTGATAGGTTTTACCGGCCTAAGCTTTTCCGGAATTGAAGTTGTGAGAATATTATTCTTGATATTCGCCGATCTCTTGGTGATATCGGTTTTAGCCAAACTTATTTTTCCGTCTGAAAAAATGAAATTACAGAGAATAAAATCTGAATAAAATATTTAGTTCTGCCCCAAATGACAAGCTTTCATCTTTTAAGATGGAAGCTTTTTTTATGAAATATTTTTAAATTACAAATTGTATCTTTATAATAAAGCATCGAGATGACAAAAACATTTTTTCTAGGTTTAATAATTGGGATTTTTACCGTGAACTTTTCCTGGTCTCAGGAAACTCTTATTTCCAAAGGGGTTGTTGTAGATTCCCTCGCGGTGCAGGACAGTATTTCTGAAACTTTTGCCATTTATATTCCAAAGGATTTTGAAAATGGAGAAACCTGGCCCGTATTAGTGCTTTTCGATCCGGAAGGTAGGGGAAGAACTACTGCTCAGCTTTTTAGAGGTATAGCTGAAGAACAGGGTTATATTATTGCTGCTTCGAATGAAGTTTTGAATAAATCCTCCATCCAAACCAATCTCCCGATCGCCGGCCGACTCATAGAACGTTTGCTGATTTCAATTCCTGTGAATCCATCTATGGTTTATGTTGGAGGTCTGCTGGAAGGTGCCCAATTAGCATCAGCTACACCATTGATTTATCCTGAAATTCCAGGAGTACTTGCAGTAGGGGATGCCTGGGTGAATCCAGACCTTACTGAAAAAATAAAACCGTTTTTCTTTAGCGCGGTGGCCGGTGATGAAGATGTTGGTCTCTTTACATTGCAGGCTTTCCTGAATTATTATCAAAAAGAGAAGTATCCAACTGAAATTAATTATTTCGATGGAAAGAATGATGAATGGCCCGACACATTTGTACTGAGCAATGCCGTTTCTGCTTTTACCCTTGATGCACTGGCCAAAGGATTAAGGGAAAAAGATCCGGAGTTCGTTCAAAAGATGTATGAAAAAGAATTGGAATCAGCCGAGATGCTTCGGCGCCAGAGAACTTACCTCAGGGCCTACGAGAAATTAGAACAATTGGAGAACAAGTATTCCCTTTTTGATATTGATTTTAATAACCTAAAAGACCGCCAAAAGGAACTGAGTCGTAGTAAAGCTTTTAAGCAGCAACGCCGGGATTTCAGGAGGGCCGAGAGCCTGGAGGGTACAAAGCAGGAGGAATACCGCCAATTGATGGATATGGATATTGTTAGTACCAATTTTGAAAATATCGGGTGGTGGGAATACCAGGTGGAAGAACTTCAGGAATTAGCTGAAAAAGGAAATCTTGCAGAAAAGAAGGTTTATAACAGGTTGCAGGATTTTCTAAAGGAACTTTCCCGAAGCCATTTCAGTAATATCATAGAAAGCAAGGCGGGGATCGATACAAAAATTTTCGTGGGTGTACTGCGAACCGCAATAGACAAGGAAGATCCTGAAGCATATTTGAAAATTATTTCCCTTGCAGGGCACGATGGGGATCACCAGACGGCCCTTCTGTATTTGGAAGATCTTCTAAAAACAGGCTTTGACGATACGGAGGCTTTGTATAATATTGACGGGATTCTTGACCTGAAATTGAGCAGAGAGTATAATGATTTGATCAGAAAATATCTGGGAGAATCAAAATACTATAATCAATCCTGAAATAATTCTTTAATCTAGAAGAAGCTAAATAGATTTAGAAACCAGGAGGCCTAAACCTATAGCAAGAATTCCCAGGATAATACTCCCCAGGGTGTAAATAAGGAAATGAAGATAATCTCCCGACTTTAGAAGGGCATGGTTCTCAAAGGCGAAGCTTGAAAAAGTGGTGAAGCCTCCACAGAAGCCTACGGCAAGGGCAAGATTAATATTTGAATTCAGGGCATTGTTCTTTATGGCCCAACCCAGAATTATCCCCAGAAGAAGGCTTCCGAGGATATTTACAGTGAGAGTTCCGTATGGAATGTTTAGATGAGGTTTGTTAAGGTATTTGCTTATAAGAAATCTTAGAGCACTACCAAGGCCTCCTCCAATGAAAACAAGAATTATCTGTTTTGTCATTATTTAACGGGAAAATGAATTTGGGTGACCCATTCAGCCGGGTTTGGATTGCTATCGGGTCCCGTGATATATACTTCAAAAATATGTTCCTCTTCATTTAACTCCATCCCATTTTCTTCTATATAATCGAAAGCGGTGTTCCAGGCATCAGGTAAATTTTTATAATCTCCTTTAAGAGTTGCTCTGAGGACCTTTTGGTTAGGAAGATTACCATTTAAAATACGACTATCATTTGGGGTGACCACCTGGCTTGGAGTATAAAAACCAGCTGAGAAAATTGCCGTCCCTGCTGTTTCATCAATCTCATTGTAAAGTGTAAATGGTTTTCCGCTAATTTCTATATTATTTTGCTCCATGTAAGTTCT
This sequence comes from Salegentibacter sp., assembly GCA_035468275.1. GTDB lineage: Bacteria > Bacteroidota > Bacteroidia > Flavobacteriales > Flavobacteriaceae > Salegentibacter. The sequence goes on along the minus strand of DATISX010000206.1, from coordinate 972 downwards.
CACGTCTGCAATCATCTTTTGCATGCGATCATTCACCTGAGATAATCTGGAAGCTGTTGTAGTGTACATGTAATAACCTCCACCGTGTTGAATCACACCATCAAGGTTAATTGAGAATTCTTCCATTTTTTTCAATACTGAATTCTCCAGATTCTGCAAGCCTTCCTGAAACTTTGGCCGCATCATCCCACTCAAAGTTTCCGATTGGAAGCTGAATGCCAGTTTTTCCATAAATCCCTGAGTGCCCTTCATACCCCAGGTTACCTGGGTGCTGTCTTCTACTTGATCGAATTTCCAATAAATATCGCTGCTGGAAGTGCCAAATGGAGTGTCAAAGCTTATTTTCTGATCTATTCCCGAAAAAGGTTTTGAATCCAGCGTTCTGATGCTTCCATTGCCCATGTTTTCACTTGACCAGGAATATCCGGCATTTTTTCCACGGGTTTTTTCGTCATACTCTACCACCATATCTCCGGCTTCCTGAGACCAGGGCTCCCAATTGGGCCAATTTTGATATTCATTAACTTCATTATAAACTACCTCGATTGGCGCAGGAATAACCTGGGTTTCTTCAATATGATAATCCCCATCTTTGGTAGCGATATAAATTGAACCGGCAATTATTATTATAAGAAGTAAAAAGAGTAGGTATTTTAAAATTTTCATATTGGGCGGTGGTTGATTATACCGCTAATATAAAGAATTTAACAAATGAAAAATGGCTATTCGTATTTAGATTAATGTCCAAGCCATGATTTCAGGAAAAAAAGCAAAATTATGAAGGCAATAAAGCCAACCAGTACGTAAACGCTGCCTTTATAATACTTTTGATGAAGTCTCGTATCCTTCCGATAAGAAAAGAAAATTATAGTGACAAATCCGATAAGAAAGAGTGCAGCAAAAATTAACTGTCCTGTACTAAACATGCTGAATAATTTGCGGTAAAGTTACGTTTTTATAGTGGTATCTATT
>DATISX010000205.1:0-3556 GCA_035468275.1 Salegentibacter sp. | reverse complement strand
GAGGAACCGAATATCAGGCTTTTGGAGGCTCTAAGCCAAACCACGTGACCGTTTTGCCATTCACCCGTTTAATTGGTGGGCCTATGGATTACACGCCGGGAATTTTTGAAATGGACATCAGTAAACTGAATCCCGATAATGATTCGTGGGTAAACAGCACCATTGCAAACCAATTGGCTTTGTATGTCACTATGTATTCTCCGCTGCAAATGGCTGCCGATCTGCCTGAGCACTACGAGCAATTTCCTGACGCTTTTCAGTTTATCAAAGATGTAGCTATTGACTGGGATGAAAGCATCTACCTCGAAGCTGAGCCGGGATATTACCTCACCATCGCACGTAAGGAAAAAGGAGCGAACAACTGGTTTGTAGGAAACGTAAACGGAAACGAAGAGCGTACTTCTGAAATTTCTTTTGATTTTCTTGATAAGGAAAAAGATTATATCGCGACCATCTATTCTGATGGAAAAGACGCCGATTATAAAAATAATCCCCAGTCTTATGATATCAAAAAGGTACGCGTAAATCACAGGTCTAAACTTTCTCAGAAATCTGTGCCTGCAGGAGGTTACGCCATCAGTATTATGGAAGTTAGTAAAGATGAAGCAAAACAGGTAAAAAGGCTATAATTCTTTAAACCGAAATTATTTTACACATACCCTCATCTTAACCGGTGAGGGTTTTTGTTTTTATGTTTTTTTAAATGACTAATTACTGCTTTCTATTCACTAAATTGAATTCCCTTAGTTAAAATAAAAAGTCATGCAAGAAACCCTTCAGGTAAAAGCCGCGTTACAAATTCAGAAATCTGCCGCTGAGGTTTTTGAAGCCATTGTAGATCCTGAAAAAATGAAAAATTATTTCATTTCTGAAAGTACCGGGCCAATGGAAGAAGGAAAGGTGCTGGTGTGGAAATTTCCGGAGTTTGAAGAGGAAGCTCCGGTGCGCATAAATAAGATAGAACAGGATAAGTATATCTCCTTTTATTGGGATATAGATGATGAAGAACTGCTTACCGAGATAGAACTGCGTCCCGCTGGAAATTATTCAACTGTTGTGCATATCACCGAAAAGAGCCGTAAGAACGATAAAAAGGGCATCCAGTGGTTACAAAGTAATACGGAAGGCTGGGCAAATTTTCTCGCCTGCCTTAAGGCCTACCTTGAATTCGGCATAAATCTCAGGGAAGGTGCTTTTGATTTTCTGCGGAAATAATCACGATTACGCTCAAACTTCCAAAATAATTATCTTAGCGTGAAAACCATGCAATTAAAATGTCTGCCTCCCATTTCGTAGAAAGAACATTTAAAAAATTAATTCCGGCGCCATTTACCCTGGCGGTTTTACTAAGCCTACTTACTTTAGCTATCGCTTTTTTCTTCACCGGGAATCAAAGCAGCGATTCGGCTGTGCAGATTTTGGATTTCTGGCAAGCCGGAATGTGGGATCCGGCCCTGCTTGTCTTTATGGTGCAGATGATGCTGATTCTTGTGCTGGGGCATGTCCTGGTGCTAAGTAAACCGGTGGCCTGGCTAACGAGTCAACTGACGAGAACAGTCACAAACAACGCCAGCGCGGTGATTATCGTTTCGGTTTCTACTATGCTGGTGGCCTTTTTTAACTGGGGTTTGGGCCTGATCTTTGGGGCGATTATGGCCAGAAAGGTTGCTGAAGCCGCCCAGGAGAGGGATTTCAAAATAAATTATCCTCTTGTGGGTGCCGCAGGCTATGTTGGGCTTATGGTTTGGCATGGAGGAATAAGTGGAAGCGCACCTTTGAAAGCTGCAGAAAGCGGACATCTGGCAAGTTTATTCCCGGGCGGTGATCCTGCGCTGCTCGCACAATTACCCGATAGCATCCCCACCAGTTCAACCATCTTTGCCGGTTGGAACCTAATTATCTTCGGAATTCTACTCGTTCTCATTCCTTTAGTGTTGTTTTGGCTTTCCAAAGCAGCGGGAACATCTTCCTTAGAATTAAAACCTGCCAAATCGGTTAAGTTGAAATCTGCTGTAACAGGTGCAGAAAGGCTGGATCACTCAAAATGGCTTAAACTGATTTTTGGTTTATTGTTGTTGAGCGCTTTTTTTGCGAGTTATTCTGAACAACTTTTTGCCGGAAACCTCACGCCAAATATGCTCAATTTCCTGATGCTTTGCTTATGTATTCTTATGCATGATTCCTTTTTCTCTGTTCTGAAGGCTCTGGAAAAAGCTATAGGTGGAGCCGCGGCTATTCTGATACAATTTCCCCTGTACTTTGGGATTATGGGAATTATGCGTGAAACCGGATTGGTAGCCGATATCGCAAACTTTTTTGTGAGTTTTGCAACCGAGCTTAGTTTGCCGGTGTATACCTTTTTTAGTGCAGGACTTGTAAATATTTTCGTGCCCAGTGGAGGCGGACAGTGGGCGGTGCAGGGCCCTGTTGTTCTGGAGAGTGCCCTGAAACTGGGAGTTCCGCTGAATAAAGCGGTTATGGCTCTTGCCTATGGTGACCAGATTACCAATATGCTTCAGCCGTTTTGGGCTTTGCCACTTTTGGCAATTACCAAATTGAAAGCCAGAGAAATCTTACCTTATACCCTAATACTTATGATGGTTGGAATTCTGGTATATGTAGTGGGTTTGTTGCTGATCTAAGTTGCACTCAATTCTTTATTCAAAAGGATAATCCTTATATTTAGAGGTAAGACAAAATCATTAAACAATGGCGGAAGCACCAAAAAATAAACCTATTAAAAGACACAAAGCGATTCAACCTCTTAGCCGGGAACATCACCAGGGCCTTTTGCTTTGCTGGAAGATAGGGAAAGGCTTTGAAAAGGGAATTCACCCTGAAAGAATGAAAACTTATCTGGAGTGGTTTTGGGAAAATCACTTAAAACTTCACTTTGAGATAGAAGAAAAATATGTGTTTCCGGTGTTGGGCGAGGATCATAAGCTGGTAAAACAGGCGTTGGAAGAACACGAACACCTAAAATATTTATTTCAGGCCAAAGAAGATGTTTCTGAAAATCTGAAAATGATAAGAAAAGATCTGGAGGCTCACATCAGGTTTGAGGAGCGTATTCTATTCAATGAAATTCAGCAAAAAGCTTCCGAAGAAGATTACCAAAAACTTCAGGAACATCACGACCGGGAGTTATCCTGCGGACTTTGGCATGACGAATTCTGGTTGTAAGAGCCGGCTTAGCCTAAAATCCCCGTAACAATTGTTACTTTAGGTATTTGTAAACTTCTTCAATTTCTTCAGAAAAGCTAATAGAAACCATATAAGATCCATTTAAAAACCCTTTGAAAGACTTAATTTCAGGGGGTTTTTTGTTGTTTAAGTGTTTCCTTTCCTGAACTTTTATAAGAAAATTATTTCAAAGTCCGCCTTATTCCTTAGGTAACAAGGGTTACAGGCCTGGCCTATGCTGCGAGCTATTTTTACCATCAAAATAAGTAACCCATGAAACAATATACATTCATTTTTCTATTAAGCATACTAGCGGGAAGTTATCTCTTTGCTCAGGAAACTACAGCTCTCTCTAAGGAGGAGGTTTTGGCCC
>DATISX010000204.1:0-5334 GCA_035468275.1 Salegentibacter sp. | reverse complement strand
GTCATGGATGGCGAAACTCAAAAAGCATCGAAATAGTCGCTCCAAACCTGGTCTGGATGATAAAAGCCTCACTTCGTGGAATGCCCTTATGCTCACAGGATACTTAGATGCCTACACGGCTTTGGGAAATGAAGATTATCTCAACACGGGCCTTAAAAACGCAAATTTTATAAGGACTAACCTTATTATTGAAAATGGAAGGCTCCAACGCAGTTACAAAAATGGAAAAAGCAGTATTAACGCTTATCTGGAGGATTATGCCTTCACGATAGAAGCTTTTATAAAGCTCTACGAAATAACTTTTGATGAGACCTGGTTGGAACTTGCCGAAAGTTTATGTGAGATTTGTATCGAAGATTTTAGCGGAGATTCGTCCATGTTTTATTTTAAGTCAAATAAAGACCGAAAACTTATCACCCGCACTATCGAAATCATGGATAATGTGATTCCGGCTTCCAATTCTGTTATGGCGAAAAATCTCTTTAAGCTTTCTGAATTACTGGAAAAATCCGATTACAAAACACGTTCAGAGCAGATGTTGAAAAGCATACAACCACAAATAATATCACATCCGGGCTCCTACTCCAACTGGCTGGATCTAATGCTGAATTTTACGCATCCTTATTATGAGGTTGCTATTACCGGAAGTGATGCAAAAAATCTTAATAGATCTCTTCAGGGAAAGTATTTACCCAACATAATTGTTGCTGGAAGCACCACAGAAAGCATGGTTCCGCTGCTTCAGAATCGCTATCAGAAAAACAAAAACCTTATTTATGTCTGTAACTATGGAAAATGTGAACTACCACAAAAGTCTGTTGAAAAAGCTATAGATTTAATTAAACAGTTTTAACAAAATTTAAACAGGTATTCTTCCCGGAATTTTCTTTAATATATTCTCTTTGTAAAAAAATTGATTTATGGATGAAATTAATGACTGGCAAGATGTTGCCCAGGAATATTTTGAAAAATTTTTAGAATTCTTACCCACATTGTTAGGGTCTCTCGCAATCCTGATAATTGGATGGTGGGTGATCAAACTTTTACTTAAATATGTTAGAAAGTTTTTTGACAAAAAACCCTACGATCAGACACTGGAAAACTTCGTGGTTACCCTTATTAGCTGGGGATTAAAGATCTTATTGTTTGTAATTGTGATAAGTCAATTAGGCGTAGAAACCACTTCCCTTGTTGCAATTTTGGGTGCAGCCGGTCTTGCTATTGGACTCGCCTTGCAGGGTTCTCTTGCCAACTTTGCCGGTGGAGTATTGATCCTGGTTCTCAAACCATTCAGAGTTGGAGATTTTATTGAAGCTCAGGGTGTTTCGGGAACTGTGAAGGAAACTTCTCTATTTTATACCCGTATAACCACCTTCGGAAATCAGGAAGCGATAATTCCAAACGGGCAATTGACCAACGACAATATTATAAACTACTCCACGGAAGGCAAACGCCGCGATTCTATAACTATTGGTATTTCCTACGACAGCGATATCAAGTTAGCTAAGGACGTCCTGGTGAATTTAATGAAAGAACAGGAAAACATTCATGAAGATCCGGAGCCGGTGGTGGTGGTTACCGAGCTCGCCGATAATTCGGTTAATCTATCCTTAAGATTTTGGGCGTCTAACGATGATTTCTGGGATTGCCACTGGTATACCATAGAAGAAGCAAAGCAACGTCTAGAAGCCGCCGGAATTGGAATTCCTTTCCCACAGCGGGACGTTCATTTCTATGATCATTCCAAGGAAAGTAAATCTGAAGAAAAAACCTGATCTAACCGGCTTTAAAATCTTTCAGATAATAAGGTTCAAAGTAAGCGACATCTTCGGTGTCGCTTTTTTTATATTTCTGAATAGCAGGAATACACATTTCTTTTGCAGAAGGCAATGCTTCAGGAACAAAAACCGCATTGGGATGTTCGCAGATGGTTTGGAATTTTTCAACTCCCGATCCAATAAATACCACTTTACCTTTTTCAAGATACTCAGTATAAAGATCTGCTTCCAGTATTTCAGCGCGGGTTTCTCTTACCTGTTCAAATTCAGCATTAAAAACTGCGGAATATACTTCCATCCTACGGGCATCGAGTAACGGAATTATCAGCGCATCTTTTTCTTCAACTTGTCTTGCCAGTGACCTCAGTGTAGAAATGGAAATAAGTGGAATATCAAGCGAAAAACACAAACCTTTTGCGGCTGAAACGCCAATCCTCAAGCCCGTATAAGAACCGGGGCCTTTACTGATGGCTATCGCATCCAGATCTGAAACCTTTAGCTGGTTCTCCTTCAGGATCTCATCGATAAAAACGTGAAGCTTTTCAGCGTGCGAATAATTATTACTTTTATCTTCCTTAAGGGCAAATACGCCATCTTCCGTAGCAATTGCTACCGAACAGTTGGTACTCGAAGTTTCTAAACAGAGGATATTTGGCAAAACAGAAATTTTATTAACCGGCAAGGATATTTCCTTCCGGGCCTACAAAATTACTCTTTTTCTTCTGAAGCTACTTTCACTTTATCGCCGGTTTTCAAAGATTTCGTCACTATGGTGTAGGGTCCGGTAATAATTTCCTCTCCCTCTTCAAGACCTTTGGTTATCTCGATATTAGAACCATCCTGCACACCGGTTTCTACAACCCGCAGTTTAGCCTCGTCATTTTGTTTTATAAAAACCGCCTCATGCATTTCTCCGCCAGGCTCAATAGTTGAATTTCCAGTGGACGTAGTATCGCTTTTTATTACTATAGCGCTAATTGGTATCCCGATTACATTTTCGCGTTTATCAGTGATAATATCTACTGTAGCGGTCATTCCAGGGCGAAACGGGGAGTAATTTTCAGGTTTCCCTTCTACAAGGTCCTGGTAGGATTCTTCAAGGATCCTAACCTTCACCTTAAAGTTGGTAACCTGATCTGTTGTAAGTTCAGTATCTGCTGAATTTGAGATTTCAGTCACCAGACCTTTGAATTCACGTCGTAAATAGGCATCTACTTCTACGATTGTAGAATCTCCAACTTCAACCTTTACGATATCATTTTCATTAACATCAACTTCCACTTCCATATTAGCCAGGTTAGCGACCCTCAGGATCTCTGTACCTGCCATTTGCTGAGTTCCTACCACTCTTTCGCCCAGTTCTGCATCTAAACGAGAGATCGTGCCGCTCATAGGCGCATATATAGTTGTACGTGAAAGGTTATCGCGAGCTTCGGTCACGCTGGCCGCACTACTTTGCATATTAAAGTATGCCGATTCCTTTGAAGCCTGAGCCACTTCATAATTTGAAACTACCGCATCCCATTCAGCCTGGGAAATAACACCCTTATCGAAAAGAGTTTTATTTCGGTTATAATCGGCTTCTGCCTGTTTTAAATTGGCTTCGGTTTGATTGTAATTTGCCCTCATATTCTGAAGACCTGCTTCCATTCGTTGAAGATTGGACTGATAGATATCCGGGTTTATTTTTACCAAAAGATCGCCCTTCTCCACACTTTGTCCTTCTTTGATAGGAAGTTCAATAATTTCTCCGGAAACTTCAGAAGAAAGTTTAACCTCTACTTCCGGTTGAATTTTTCCTGTTGCGGCAACAGTTTCTGTAATATCAATGGGCTCGGTTTTAGCGATCTCCACTTCCTTTACGTTTCCTGAATCTCCAAACCAGCCGGCTCTTTTTCCAACTACCAGTACTACTATTAAAACCAGGGAAACACCAATAATGATGAAAAGCGTCTTTTTCTTCATAATTTAAAATTTAAGCTCTGTTACCGGAACCCCGAAATAAAGCTCTATGACTTTAAGTTTAAAAATATAATCGTATTTAGTTCTTACCACTTCACGCTGGGCATTTTCGTACCTCAGTTTAGACTGGCTGTAATCAAAAGCATTAGTTAGTCCAACGTCATAGCGCTGGGTAGCATATTCATTAGCCTGTTCCTGGGCATCGGCTGCAACAAGAGCAGCTTCATAAGCTTCGAAAGCTCCCTGTGCATCTACGTAGGCCTGATAAACATTGGCTTCGAGATCAAGCTCCGCCTGTTCCATTTCATATTCTGCACGTTTAGCATTAACCTGAGATCTTTTAACCTGGTTACGCGTAGCGAAACCGTTGAAAATCGGAACACTTAATTGCACTCCATAGGTAATACCATCATTTCTTTGTAATTGATCGAAGAAAGGAAGTGGATTTCCTATAGTGCTAATAGTATTTGGGGCGACTACAAGCTCTCCTGTGCTTTCCACTACTCCTATTTCGCGTGTTGGATCCTGGGGATCTACAGTTACTCCTGTAATTCTTCCCATCCCAGATTCCCGGGTGTTGTAATTGAAGAAGGCACCAAGAGAAGGCATATATGCACCTTTGGCAATTTCGACATCTTTCACGGCAAGGTCACGGTTAGCCTCAGCAATTTTTAGTTCAGATCGTTCCTCTCTGGCGCGGTCAATAATATCATAAACCGAATTTTCCAGGATATCAGTTCCGAAGATATCGTAATCGCGATCTACAATATCAAAATTTTCATAATCATTGATTCGTAAAATCTGCGCCAGGTTGATTAGGGAGATTTTAATATTATTTTCAGCAACTATCATTCGCTGTTTTTCATCAGCGTTGGTAGCTCTTATTTCCAATAAATCACCACGGGGCAGGGAACCGGCATCTACAAGTTCTTGTGTGCGTTCCAGCTGTTCCAGGGTAACTTCGTTTTGCGATTTTAAAACTTCCAGATTCTGTTTGCTGAAAAGCACCTGAAGGTAAGAATCGGCTACAAAAAGTGTGATATCATCTCTCATCTTATCCAACGAATACTGGGCTGAAAGTTGAGAGATTTTTGAGCGTTGCAATTGTTTAAAATTACGCAGTCCATCAAAAAGATTCATGCTGGCTGTAACTCCGGCTGAAAAGTTTCTGGTAGTTTGAGTTTGGAGAATCCCGGTAGTAACATTCTGCGTTAAACCTGTATTCCAGGAGTTGGTAGCAGAGGCGTTAACATTTGGAAGGAAATTTCCTATGGCATCGAGCTCTTCAATTTCAGAAAGCTCCAGGTCAAGCTCAGATTGCTGGATGGAGATATTATTTTCAAGAGCATAATTCACACACTCCTGAAGTGTCCATTTATCGTCTTCCTGGGCTGTTGCAAATAAAGCAGAAAATAAAAATAGAGTTAGTAAGCTGAATTTTTTCATAATCGGTATTGTAGTTGATGAGTCTTTGAAATTCTAAACTTGTTACATTTTGAAATGAAAATCTAACTTCCGGCAAATTCCGGACTTGGTTTTACCTTGTTCCAAACCTTAATTTTATCGTCTTTTGAAATGCCATTTTTCACTTCTA
>DATISX010000203.1:0-3503 GCA_035468275.1 Salegentibacter sp. | reverse complement strand
CTTCCCCTTTGCGCACCGCTTTCCAGTCTTCTTCTGAAAGTATTTCCAAAGCATTAGGAAAGAGCACATCTTCTTCAATCAACAGCAAGCGATAAATTCCACTGGTTAGGAACCTGGCATCAGCGGCAACATTTTTAAAGTCTTGCTTAGCGATCTTCTTCCGAAGTAATCTGAATTGCTCCCGCAGGTTGTCGTGAAAAGACCACATTCCCTGGCTGGGGCCGTTCCATCCTTTTTGCTCCAGGAATGGAAATAACTGATTCTCTTTTCGTTCAAAGCGTCTTTCAATGCTTTGTAACTGGTTGAAAATATTAAAATATTTCTGAGATTCTTCCGCAGGATCTGTGTCCTCAAGTTCTCCCAGCAATTTTTGGATGAGCTCTTTCTCTTCAAAGTAAATTTTCACCGGATGACCCTCGGGCAGGGCACTAATATCTAAACTTGCTGTCATGCTTTATATTTTGAGACAAAGTAAAGGCGCAGAAATGTGTTGAAATATGACCCTAATCACAATGGAAAAATGGGATTTTCACTTTTTTTGCAGTGTTTTTCAGCCGAAGCGATTTGGTAGGGAAAATATTTTCTGAAAACAGGAATTTAAAGTTATCACTAAACAGATTTTGAATGAAGACTAAGATGGAACTTATGGCTCCTGCGGGAAATTTTGAATCTCTGCAGGCAGCGCTTGACAATGGCGCCGATTCAGTTTATTTTGGAGTAGACCAGCTTAATATGCGGGCGAGAGCCTCGATTAATTTTACGATGGAGGACCTTTCGGAAATCACCCGCAGGTGTGAGGCTAAAAATGTAAGAACTTATCTCACCCTGAATACTATCATCTACGATCACGACCTTTCCCTCATCAAAACCCTCTTGAATAAATCTAAAGAGGCGGGAATCACTGCGGTTATCGCCTCCGACCAGGCGGTGATTGCTTCCGCAAAAGAAATTGGAATTCCCGTGCATATTTCTACCCAGCTTAATGTCACTAATATCGAAACGCTAAAATTCTACAGCCTCTTTGCCGAAACTATGGTGCTTTCCCGGGAGTTAAGTCTGCGCCAGGTAAAAAAGATCACCGAACAGATCGAGAAAGATCAGATTAAAGGGCCTTCCGGGGAGCTGGTGAAGATCGAGATCTTTGGTCACGGGGCATTATGTATGGCCGTTTCAGGAAAGTGTTATTTAAGTTTGCATTCAGATAACTCCTCAGCTAATCGTGGGGCATGTAAACAGAATTGCCGAAAGAAATATACAGTTATAGATCAGGAAACCGGTTTTGAGATCGAGATCGATAACGAGTATATGATGTCACCAAAGGACCTTTGCACTCTCGATTTCCTTGACCAGGTAATGGATGCCGGCATTCAGATCCTCAAAATTGAAGGTCGCGGCCGTGCCCCCGAATATGTGGCCACAGTAACCCGTGTCTATCGCGAAGCAATTGATTCCCTATATGAAGATACTTTTACTTCTGAAAAGGTGGAATCCTGGATGGAACAGCTGGCCACGGTTTATAATCGTGGGTTCTGGAGCGGATATTATCTGGGCCAGAAACTTGGAGAATGGAGCAAAACTTCCGGTTCTCAGGCCACGCAGAAAAAAGTATATGTTGGGAAAGGGGTGCATTATTTCCCTAAAGCCGGGATCGCCGAATTTAAAATAGAGGCTTACGATATAAAAAAAGGGGATAAACTGCTGGTTACCGGTCCCAGTACCGGAGCTAAAGAAATTGAATTGGAGGAACTCTTTGTGAATGAGGCGAGCGCTGAGAAAGCATCAAAAGGAGATTCCTGTACTATCAAGCTTCCGTTTAGGGTTAGGCTTTCCGATAAACTTTATAAAATGGTAGAGGCCTGATGATAGTAATCACCCTGCAACGCCAAAAGTGTATTGGCTGTAATTATTGTGTTGAGCTTGCTCCGGCTCAGTTTCAGATGTCTAAGAAGGACGGTAAATCGGTTTTGTTGCGAGCTACCGATAACAAAGGATTCCATACCCTGAAATCTCCTGACCATAGCATTTTAGATCATGCTGAAGCTGCTGCCAGGGCCTGCCCGGTTAAGATTATTAAGGTTAAGGAGATCTGATATCAGTGACCGTTTTAAACCAATCTTTCTATTACTGCCGAATTTCTAATCTCCCGATTAAAATTCACAATTTCGGACTAAATATTTCTAAATTAATATTACAGGAAAACCCCCATATTTAAATTTAAATCAATTTGTTTCAATTTTTGTAACATGCTTAAATTTCAGTAAATTTATAATCCTCCCAAATTTTTAGCCTCCAGTTGTTTTTAACCTCTGTCTTATGGAAAGGTGGTGCCTTATATATGCTCTTCCTGTTAATCTTGAACCTGGTAGCGGATTTAAGAAAAGGCAAATTTTTGTAACAAACCATCCCTATCCTAAGCAGTGTTCTTTTAAAGGTATTTCCATTTCCCTTTATTACTTACTGCAAAGATATTTCAGATTTCTACTTCTAAATTCCACCCCCGGCGTATTTTATTTCGACCTGCCAAATCCTAAGCTGAATCTCTTCAGTCCTACGGAGTTTTCCTCAGTAGCTTTTATACCCGCAGATTTTAGATTTTAAATTTATTAATTATGCATTCCAGACTTTTGTTGTTTGAGAAAGATGAAAAGCTTCGGGAATCACTTAAAGCGGTTCTGGAAAGTGGAGGAGAGTATGTAGTATCGGGAACCTATGAAGATGTTGTAGCTATTGACGAGATAATTAGGAAACAAAGTCCCGATGTAGTAATCCTTGATACCGCAATGCCGGCCGGGATCAACGCCATTGTCTCTATTAAAAAAGAAAAGCCCGAGGCTCTGATATTGGTTTTTACCAATGTTCTGGACGAGGAAAAGCTCTTTAAATGTTTCTGTCGCGGTGCTGATGGTTTTCTTCTTAAAGGCGCCTCACTTTTTGAGGTATATGAGGGGGTTAAAGAATTGATTAACGGCGGTGCACCAATGTCTCCCGCGGTGGCCAAATTGGTGCTGGAATCTTTTAGAAAACCCTCAAAAACGAATGATGAGGATTACAACCTCACCGATAGGGAAATAGAGGTCCTGAAACTTCTCATTAAGGGACATAGCGTGAAACGGATCGCCAGCGAACTGAATATGGCTTTTGAAACCTCCCGGTCTCATCTCAGGAATATCTATCAGAAACTAAATGTTCACTGTGGCAAAGAAGCAATCGCCAAGGTTTTCACCGAAAAAATCAACCTGAAATAGTGACTTTCTGTACAGCAGAATAGGTAAATCAGGACAAAAAAAAAAGGGAGCTTTCCGCTCCCTTTTTCGATCATTCTTCTTTTTCATTTTTCAAGCTCCGCGAGCCTTCCATCTTCGGCTTGCTGTTCAATTTTAATTGTCTGACTTCGGTTACCATTTACCAATTTTACTTTATAAAAAGCTGTATTGATCTGGTCTCCAATGCCTCGGGCAATATATTTATTCCCAACAGCTGCCCAACCTTTATGATCGCGGTAT
>DATISX010000202.1:0-4681 GCA_035468275.1 Salegentibacter sp. | reverse complement strand
CTTAAATTGCATGCGAATCCCTTATTGTAAAGGGATATATACAGGTGCAATATAAGATTTTTCAAGCTTTTATCATAGTTAAGAGGAGCTAATAAGAGGTTAACCCTTTTGAAATTAGGGCATAAAAAAGCCATTTCATCTTATTTGCTAAAATGAAATGGCTTCACCGAAGTTTCACGTTCTCACCGAATTTTTTAAGATTCATTAAAGGACAAAAGCCCTGGTGTGTGCTACTTCAATCGAAACCTTTTAAACTTGTATAAGTATAAAAGAGTTTCAAAAACGATTTTTACCTTTCAAACTATTTTTGACTATGCAAAAAATGAACGTTATATAGAAGATAAAAATCATATGTAAAGAACTAAGCTTTACATAAAGGTTTAAAGCTAGAAATCCTGGTGTCATTCAGCTTTAACATGAATTCCTAGTACTAAATATACGAACAAAAATTATATTTTCAAAGTAAATCTGTTAATGTTTCATTGCTTTCCGAAAATAAAAAAAGCCCCGAATTTCGGGGCTTTTAAGTATATTGAAGAAAAATGAATTATCTTTTTGCTTCTTTAATTCGGGCTTTCTTACCGGTAAGACCTCTAAAGTAATAGATACGAGCTCTTCTTACTTTACCACGCTTGTTCAATTCAATTTTCTGAATTGCAGGTAGATTAACCGGGAAAATACGCTCTACTCCAACAGTACCACTCATTTTTCTAATGGTGAAGGTTTGAGAAGCTCCTGATCCTCTTTTCTGAATTACCACTCCTCTAAAGAACTGGGTACGGGTTTTTTGTCCCTCTTTAATTTCGTAAAACACAGTGATTGTATCACCTGCCGAAAATTCGGGAAATTCCTTTGTAGCTACGAATTCGTCCTGTACAAATTTAATTAACGATTCCATCGATTTTTGTTTAAAGTATAATCCAAAACAACATTCACGGTTTTCGCCAGAGGTTATTTTAGAACGCCTGCAAAATTACAAATATAAATTTTAAATCCAAGCAGCTGAGAGACTTATTTTTCCGACTCGTCCAGAAGATCGGGTCGAAGCTTTTTGGTACGCTCCCAGGCCTGTTCTTCCCGCCATTCTTCGATTTTCGGGAAATTACCTGAGGTTAATATTTCGGGGACTTTCCAGCCTTTGTATTCCGCAGGGCGGGTGTAAACCGGTGGCGCCAGTAAATCATCCTGAAAGGAATCTGTTAATGCTGAAGTTTCATTCCCCAAAACCCCCGGAATAAGTCTGATAACCGCATCACATAGCACTGCGGCTCCAAGTTCTCCCCCGGAAAGGACATAATCTCCAATAGAAATTTCTTTGGTGATAAAATGATCCCGCACTCGCTGATCAACTCCTTTATAATGTCCGCACAAAATGATGAGATTCTGATGCAGAGAAAGCTGATTTACGGTTCTTTGCTCCAGTCGTTCCCCATCTGGAGTCATATAAATAACTTCGTCGTAATCTCTTTCGTTTTTAAGCTTTGTAATGCATTTATCAATTGGTTCTACCATCATAACCATTCCTGCACCACCTCCAAATTGATAATCGTCAATTTGCTTATAATTATCGGTTACATAATCCCTGAGGTTGTGAATATGGATTTCAACAAGGCCTTTTTCAATGGCTCTCTTCAAAATTGAAGCCTCAAAGGGACTTCTTAACAAATCAGGAACTACCGTGATGATATCAATACGCATACAGAACTTTTAGAGATTATTATCAGTAGGTTTTAGCCGTTAGAGGTCTTGTTGCGCTCGTCCTGTAACATTCGGCCAAGGCGTTGTTCTTTTTCCAGGGCTTTAGCACGGTAAACGTCAAATTCTTGCTCTGTTTCAGCTAAACGCTTGCGGGCTTCCCGGGTAGTGGCGTGTGAATTCTTATAACGGTAAATAAAGAATAACAAGGCCGCTAACAAGATAGCTACAATTCCCCACATCATTCCCATATAACCGCCTTTGCTCATGGGCATCCCCAAGAATTTGATAGCATCTTTTTCAGCGTTTACCGTTTCCAGATCTTCCTGGGTGGCCTGAAGGTCTTTCTTTAGCGATTCGATCTCAGCAATTTGTTCGTCAGCTGTGTTTTTCTGGGTTTCTATCTCAGCCCGTAATTCATCGAAATGCCGGTTGGTGTTGTTCTGTAATCTTACCAGCGCTTCATAATCAACTACTTTGTAGCCCTGGTAATTATTTGAGCCCTCAATAAGTTCGTTGAATTCATCCTGTACAGGATTTGTACTCAGACTGTCCTGGGCATAAAACTGAAGACTCAGCAGACATAAACTTAAGATTCCGAAAATAGTTTTGTTCATTACTTTGGGGTTAATGCATTAATTAATATGGACACAACGCCCGGTAGGATAACTTATTGTAACAATTTATATCTTAATTCTAAATCGTTAATATTTAAATTTTTGGGGCTGCAAAGTTAATGATAAAAAGAAAAAACCCAGCAATAAAAGCTGGGTTTCGATATAATAAAATTTAAATTTTTCTAATAGTAAGTATACCTTCTTACTTTGGCAACATACTTGGCCAGTCTCAACACCTGGTGACTATAACCATATTCATTGTCATACCAGATATAAAGTACGATACTTTTGCCGTCTTTGGATACTATAGTGGCTTTACTGTCATAAATGGCAGGGGCATTAGAGCCCACAATATCAGAAGATACCAGTTCATTATCTACGGCATATTTTATCTGCTCTACAAGTTCGCCTTCCAACGCATATTTCTTTAAAATGGCATTTACCTTGTCTATGCTGGTTTTCTTCTGAACTTCAAGATTTAGAATTGCAAGAGATCCGTTAGGGACCGGTACCCGAATAGCATTTGATGTAAGTTTTCCTTCAAAAACAGGTAATGCTTTTGCAACGGCACTTCCTGCCCCGGTTTCGGTGATAACCATGTTTAAGGCTGCAGCCCGGCCACGACGGTATTTGCTGTGCATATTGTCTACCAGGTTCTGGTCGTTGGTGTAAGCGTGGATGGTTTCCAGATGACCTTTTTCAACACCTAAAGAATCCTGAATTGCTTTCAAAACCGGAGTGATAGCGTTAGTTGTACAGGAGGCTGCTGAAAAGATTTCGATTTCATCAGGATTGTATTCCTTATGATTTACTCCGTGAACAATATTAGGGACACCTTTTCCGGGAGCGGTTAAAAGCACCCTCGATGCTCCCTTGGATTTCAGGTGTCTGCCAAGTTCTGCTTTATCGCGGAAGGCTCCGGTATTGTCGATTATTAAAGCATCCTCAATACCATATTTAGTATAATCGATATCTTCAGGCTGATTTGCAGAAATTATGTGCACGGTGGTTCCGTTAATTATTAATGCTGAATTTTTTTCATCAACTGCTACGGAACCTGAAAAATCTCCGTGTACCGAATCATTTCTGAGGAGAGATGCTCTTTTATCCAAAACGGTTTTATCAACTTTGCCTCGCGTCACTATCGCCCTTAGCCTTAATTGGTTTCCTTTTCCGGTACGATTCATTAGTTCGCGGGCTACAAGCCGACCAATTCTCCCAAACCCATATAACACTACATCCTTCGGAATTAATTTGGTGTAGTCTTTGGCGTCTTTGAGTTTATGAGAAACAAAGGCCATAGCATTGCTATGTTTCTGGTCTTCCAAATGAAACTCATACGTAAGTTTGCCGATATCCAGCTTGGCAGGAGGTAGTTTCATATCCTGAATAGCTTTCGCAATCTCTACCGTGTCAAATATGGAAATAGGTTTCTGAACAACTTCCCCGGCGTATTCATGCAGGTTCAGAATGTCACTTACATTGCGGTTTAAAAGCTGATTCCTGAAAAGCACAAGTTCTATGGATTTGTCATACCATAGATCGCTCACAATTTTAATAAATTCTACTGTGGCTTTACGCCTGTTTGCCTGGAAGGCCAGTTCTCTTTCGTAACCCTGGTTGAAACTCATTATTTTGTTGTGTGTTTGATTTTAAACTTGCGCAAAAGTATATATTTCAAACGTTTTCGTAAAGTATTTTTAAAATAAAAAAGCTCCCCTTCCGGAGAGCTTTAAATCAATTATTGATTATTATTTTTAACGCCATACTACCCGTTGTTTTTCACCATTCTTGTCGATAAAACTTACAACAATAGATTCTGAAGTTTTTCTATTATTCATAATCCGCTCCACATCTCCAATATCCTTGACCGTTTCATTATTAATAGCGGTAATAATTGTGCCCACTAATTCTTCAGAAGGTAAATTGCTCATTAAGGTTCGGGAGATCTTGACTCCATTTGGAGTATTATAAGCTTCAAGTTCTTCCTGAGTTGCGTTGGTGACTTCCAGCCCAATGCTATCTATCCTGTAGATCTCATTCTTTGTTAGTCTTACCTCAACATTTCTCTTTTTACCTTTTCTTACTACTGTTACCTCCACCTCATCATCAGGGCGTTTGGAATTGATATAACCGGTGAGGTCTGAAAATTTATTGATGGTTATATTATCTATCTGTCTGATAACGTCACCTTCTTTTATTCCGGCTTTTTCTGCACCGCTGCCTGCCGTAACTTCGGCGACATATACTCCCTGGGCAGTGTTAAGCCCGAATTCTTCAACGGCTTCCGGCGTTATGCTCAGGCCTCTGATCCCTAAAATTCCTTTTTGAACATCACCATATTCCAGAATATCTTCTACGATCTTCCT
>DATISX010000201.1:0-3235 GCA_035468275.1 Salegentibacter sp. | reverse complement strand
CTTTTGAGGAGCTGGATGTATTAAGTCTCCAGGCTGCAGGAGCGGGCGCCTTTGGAATCGAACAGGCTTTTATGTGCAATGGAGCGAATTTATGTTATAGAAAAGATGCGTTTCTGGAAGTAGATGGTTTCAGTGGGAATGATAAGATCGCCAGCGGGGATGATGTATTTTTGCTTCAGAAATTTCAGCAGAAAAAATATAAAGTAGCTTTTTTAAAAAGCAAGGAAGTCATTGTGAAAACACAACCCCAGAGGAATTTCCCTGCATTGATTTCTCAGCGGATTCGCTGGGCGGCAAAGGCACCGGCTTATAAAAGTCTGTTCTCTAAATTTGCAGGAGCAATTGTGTTATTGATGAATGCCGGACTCCTGGTGGGAGCGGTTTTGGCCTTGATGGAGATCTGGCCTTATTATCCGGTCTTGATCCTTTTTCTTCTTAAATTTAATGTTGATTTTGCGCTGATTTATCTTTCAGCGAAATTCTTTAAGCGGGAAGAAGTGTTGCGCAGTTATTTCTGGAGCAGCCTGGCTTACCCGTTCTTCTCGACTTATGTAGCCCTGAAATCCTTGGTTTCGGGATATGAATGGAAAGGAAGGAAATTCAGCAGTTAGAAGTACGAATTTCTTAAAATCAGAATTATGAATTACTATATTTTAAAGTACAAACCCATCCCCACTTATCTTGAAGAACGTGGAAAATACCGGGATGAACATTTAAAACTGGCAAAGGACTATGCCGATCGGGGTTTGTTGATACTTGGCGGTGCTTTGGAAGATCCGGCTGATGAGGCTGTTTTAGTCTTTAAAGCAGAATCAGAAGAAATTGTAGCTGAATTTGCCAGCCAAGATCCCTACGTTCAAAACGGACTCATTGCAAAATCAGAAATTCGAAAATGGAAGGTGGTGATTGGGAGTTGTTTTGAGGGATAACATAAGATTTACGAAAAGGTGAAATTTATAGCGAAACGGATAAAAGATCTTCTCCCAGTTCGTGAATAGCTTTCTCGATCTCTCTGGCTCTTTTTTCTGATACGTTCGCTTTACCTGTCGCGTATTGTCTCATAAGGGAAGGATTTATTCCGGTTTTCTCTGCAATAGCCGAAATTTTAATTGGTAAAAGTTTAAAAAAGGAAACAATATCCAATTGGTATTCAAATTCAGTAAGCTTTTCGATTTCGGTTACCCAATCTTCATTAAGTTCCCGGCCTACATCAATGTAATCCTTAAAAGCAGCTTTTAAATTTTGTTTTAATTCGTCTAAAGAATTCCCATAAGCACTTACCCCTCCGGGAAGATTTTGGGTGCTCCCCCAGTAAGTTCCATCATTAGCTTTTTCAACAAAAACCTCAATCTTTTTCATCTTTATTATTTAAGTCCGGCTTGTTTAAAAATTGAATTTACAGTGCCTTTTGGAATATCTTTTTTTGGATGCGGAATAGTAACAATACCTTTCTTAGAAGGGTGTTTAAAATGATGATGACTGCCTTTGGTTCTAACCAAATACCATCCTTCTTTTCTATTAAACTTATTAAGACAGTAGATTATATCAAACCAAATTTATAACATTTAAGTTATATAACAAAAATGTTATATTCCTTTAAGAGAAAAAAACAGCATCTAATTAACCATACTATAATACCGTCTCGGTTAACTTTAATATTAGGGTAACCCCTGCAGCAGATAGCCAGCTTATTTTTACAAAAAAAATAAGTTATGACAACTACAGAGAAGAATCTATTGGCGATATCTACTATCGATTTTCCGGTTCGTTATGAAGAATCGGCCCAAACCATTCGGGACGCCAAAGGAATGATGGTGTGCGATATTAGGGGATGGAGTAAAATACAGTTTATGGCTAAGGCACAGGAGCGCCATGATGCCATAGGAACCCTAATATGTAACCTACTGAATGATTATAAGGAAAAGCAGGTTTTTGATTTGGATGAGATGATGCTTGGGGTGTAAGAAGTTTATTGTGCTTTGATAAGGATAGGCATTTTAAACACCGTAGAAACCGGGATGCCTCGTTTGCTGGCGGGATAGATCTTTGGTAACGAATCTATACTTTGGTCCAACCAGGACCTTAAATCGGGCAATTGTGCTGTAGTTATGCTGTCTATAGTAACCGAATCGATCTCAGGCCTGCCTTCTTTGCTTATCTTCAAATACAGCAATAAAGTATCGTTGATAGCTTCGGTAACCACGGGTTGCTGTTTAGCAAGGTAAGCATAGACATTTTCGGCAACTTTATGCTCAAAACAATCGCGGGCAGCAGTGAGCTCGGTTTCGTCCTGACAGTCTTCAAAGGCGGGATACTGGTCTACTTCCTTCCAGTTTAAGGTTTGGGATTCAAGTTCCAGTACTTCTTCCGAAGAGATCTTTTTGGTCTCGAAATTACAGGAAAACAAGAATATTGGTAAAAGCAGGAGTAAAGTTCTTTTCATTAGCAAACAGCACTTTGACTTTAGACAAAAGTAATGAAAAAGAGATGAATGTACCGTAAAGAAAAACCGGAGACTTCTCTCCGGTTTTTGAATGTTAATTTTATCTTCTTTAACAAACTTCTATTCATCAACCTGGAAAACGATAGGCAGGGAATACATAACATTTACAGGAGTTCCATTTTGTTCTCCCGGTGTCATTCGTGGCATAGAAGTAACAACTCTTATCGCTTCAGCCTCTAATTCCGGATGTGCAGCCCGGGCTTCCGCATCAACAACTTCTCCGGTTTTATCAATCTTAAACTGAACTATTACCCTATTTACTCCTGAAAGTCCTAACTTTTCACTTAGGGAAGTATCAAAATTATCATTAACAAAGTCACCAATTTTTTGGGTTGTACAGTTTTTCCTTGGGTCATCTAACCATTTTTCACAGCCTTCAAACGCAGGTACCTGATCGATAACAGCAAAAGGAACATTATCACTTGAAGCATAGTCTTCCATATTTTTTGATGATGGCGGCGGGGGTGGAACAAATCCTTTTGCCGTTGCCATAATTTCGGCCAGTTGTTTCACTTCCTCCTCATTTAATTCCTTTCCGTCGTCAATTGCCTTTTGAATATCGGCAAGTTGCTCTGAAATTGATTGTTCTGTGTTCATTCCTTCAGAATTGTCCGAACAAGCCACATAGGTCAACATTACCAGCAAGAGCGGAACGATGATAAGGAACTTGAATTTTGCGATTGATTTTGATCTTGATTTTTGTAACATAATAATTCGTTTTTTGATTAATGA
>DATISX010000200.1:0-1581 GCA_035468275.1 Salegentibacter sp. | reverse complement strand
GCTACTAAGAATGGAGATCAATCAATTTGACCGGCTTTTCGGAGAGTGGTTGAATACCCTGCATTTAAACAAAAACCAGAATTAGTCCATAGGAACAAAAAAGGCCAGTTTCACTCCTTCAATAAACATACTGGTTCCTATAATTGCGATTATTAATCCCATGATCTTTTCTATCACGATGATCTTGTTCTTTCCTATATATCTTATCAAATATTCACTGGAAATAAAAGCGAGATGATTCAGGTACATGATTAGAGCAAACATTACAACTATAATCGCGAGCTGTATATAACCTGCGTTTGTCACATAGTTCATGGCCGTTACGATGGTTCCCGGACCTGCAAGGATAGGTATAGCCAGCGGGGATATAGAGATCCCTTCGTTAAAATTTATTTCGGTCTGGTTATCAATACTCGACGCCTGGGCCCTGATCATCTCAAAACCCACAAAGAAAATCAGGATACCACCGGTGATCTTAAAGGCAGGTATTGTAATTCCGAAAAGATCAAAAATATATTTCCCAAGAATAATAAATCCCGTTACAATGATAAAAGCAGTAAAAGTTGCTTTCCGGGATATTTTTTTCTTGGTCTTTTGATCGGCCGCTTTGGTAAGACTTATGAAAATAGGCATGTTTCCCGGGGGACTGTTAATCGCGAAAAAGGCGGTAAAAACCCCTATGGCAAACAACCACAGATTTTCCATTTTTTTTAATTTTTAAGAAGCTGCGAAGTTATAGCTAAAATTTTAATCAAGATAGATTTAATGCCGATTTTTAAGAAGAGGCTCAGGGTCATTAATTTTAAAATTTTTCATCGTAATGAATTGGAAATAAACACCCGAAGCTATTCTCTACCTATCATCTTCAGGAATTCGTCCTCGCTCAGGATTTTGGTTCCGAGCCCCTGTGCCTTTGCCAATTTACTGGGTCCCATATTTTCTCCTGCAACAAGATAATTTGTTTTTGAAGAAATTGAACCAGACACCTTCCCTCCATTCTCTTCTATAAGTGTCTTTAATTCATCTCTTGAAACTTTTGAGAAAACCCCTGAGATCACAAAAGTATTTCCACTGAGCATATCTGTATGATGCGCAAAATCTTCGGCCGCCACTTCTAACTGTAAACCGTAACTTTTCAATCGTTGCACCATGATCCTGTTTTCCTCTACCGAAAAGAATGCTTTGACACTTTGAGCGATCCTTTCTCCTATTTCATCTACCTGCGTAAGTTCTTCTTCCGTAGCTTCTGAAATTGCAGCGATACTTTTATAATGTCTTGCCAATTTTTTCGCGACGGTCTCTCCAACATACCTGATTCCTAAAGCAAACAATACCCTTTCAAAAGGAATTTCCTTAGATTTCTCAATTCCCTGAATTAGATTATCTGCAGATTTTTCGGCCATTCTTTCCAGTGGAAGGATCTGGTCCTTTTTTAGTTCATAGAGATCGGCATAATTCTCAATTAGCCCTTCCTTTACCAAAAGTGTAACAGTCTCCCCTCCAAGCCCTTCAATGTCCATCGCTTTTCTGGAAATCAAATGCTGAATACGACCCACGATCTGAGGGGGGCAACCGCTTATA
>DATISX010000199.1:0-5036 GCA_035468275.1 Salegentibacter sp. | reverse complement strand
CAAAACATTTAAAAGAGGGATTTTCGCCAAAACCATCCCGTTTAAGATCTTCAGCAGTGATTATAACCGCATCGGGCTCTTTTTCGAACTCTGCCAGTTCTTTAATGAGTTCTAAAACTTCAGGCATATCCTCGGCAGCTGCTTCTCTAATAGTATAGTCCATTTTTCATTTCGTTTAATACAAAAATACAACTTGAAATATATAATAAGCGAAAACGTTGTAGTAAGTGTTTATTTTAGATATTTTTGAACCACAAAAACATAAGCATGGCTAAACAATATCAAACCCTCGGGGAATTTATAATAGATAATCAGGCCGATTTTCCGTATTCCTCCGGAGAACTTTCCAGGTTGATCAATTCCATACGCCTTGCAGCGAAAGTGGTGAATCATGAGGTGAATAAGGCGGGACTTGTAGATATTATTGGAGCTTATGGAGAAACCAATATTCAGGGAGAAGATCAGCAAAAACTGGATGTTTATGCCAATAAAAAATTCATTCAAACCCTTACCAACCGGGAGATCGTTTGTGGAATCGCTTCTGAAGAATCTGATGATTTCATAACCATTGCCGGATGCAATAATGACCACAAAAACAAATATGTGGTCCTTATGGATCCTCTTGATGGCAGCTCAAACATTGACGTAAATGTTTCTGTGGGAACAATTTTTTCTGTCTATCGGCGAATAACGCCAATTGGCACACCGGTGGCTAAGGAGGATTTTTTGCAACCTGGAAATAAACAGGTAGCGGCAGGCTATATTATTTACGGAACTTCTACGATGCTGGTTTATACCACTGGTAATGGAGTAAATGGTTTTACCTTGAATCCGGCGTTGGGTTCCTGGTACTTGTCACATCCTCTAATGAAATTTCCTGAGGAAGGAAGAATTTATTCCATTAATGAAGGGAATTATGTGCATTTCCCGGAAGGTGTTAAAAAGTACATTAAATACTGTCAGGAGGAAAAAGAAGATAGACCCTATACCTCCCGATATATTGGTTCTATGGTTTCTGATATTCATAGAAATATGATAAAAGGCGGAATCTTTATTTATCCAAAAAGCTCGAAATCGTTTAACGGGAAACTGAGATTGCTTTACGAATGCAATCCCATGGCATTTATAATAGAACAGGCAGGAGGCAAGGCCAGTGATGGTTTTAACAGAATAATGGATATTCAGCCAACCGAATTACATCAGCGGGCACCCTTTTTCGCCGGAAGCAGAAAGATGGTTGAAAAAGCCGAAGAATTTATGGCGAAATATAAGTAGAAGGTTTTACCGAAATAAAAAATCCCCGCATTTACGGGGATTTCTGTTTAATAGCAGGTACGTTTATTATTTACCAAGTAAATGCCGGTAATCTTCAAAACTTATCTTTCCTGTAAAAATTTCAATGGAGCGTTTAATAATGGTATCAGAAGCGGTGCTGGAAAAACCTAGTCCAATGGCATAACGTTTTATTAATTCTTCCTCCTCACGGTCTATACTACTATCGGCGAAGATGATCTTAAAAAGATCGTGAAGACGCTCCAGGCGTTCTTCTACACTGTTGTATGCATTTACAGGGAATCCCTTCGGATTCCTAATTACCATCTTGTATTCCGTTTCGGTGATGTCCAGTTTACGGGCAAAACGTTTTAAAAGTTTTTCTTCCTGCTCATTGATAGCCCCATCTACACTTGCCAGGTTTACGATGCAGGCGAAATGGTTAATGTTTCGGAGATGTTCCCCCGATCCGAATAAATCTGAAATTGACATTTGATTGAGTTTTATGACACAAATATAGTTAAAGCCTAAAGTTTTTAATTTAAAAGTCTGCTAAAAAGTATAGGGTTTGGTCTTTCGCTAATCTTTTCTTAATCCTTTTTTTATGCGCATCAATTTGGGTAATTTTCATTTACAAGCCCGGCAAAAAATGGAAAAACCCCTGTTAGTATTTAATGATAAAGGAATCTACTGTTCCCTTGCCGATGTTTATCTGGATCCATGGAAACCGGTGAATAAGGCAATCATCTCTCACGGTCATGCCGATCATTCCCGCTGGGGTCATAAAAAATACATCACCCATCACACAAACCTTCCAATCATAAAACACAGACTAGGCGAAATTGAAGTTACTGGTAAGGAATGGAACGAGACCTTTATTATAAACGGGGTGAAATTCTCCCTTCATCCTGCCGGACACATTATTGGTTCTTCTCAAATAAGGGTGGAATATAAGGGCGAAATCTGGGTGTTTAGCGGGGATTATAAAGATGAAAATGATGGGGTTGCTGTACCTTATGAATCCGTAAAATGTCACACCTTTATTACTGAATGTACCTTTGGCTTGCCCGCTTTTAAATGGCAACCGCAAGCGGAAGTTTTTACGGAAATCAATAACTGGTGGCAACAAAATAAGCAGGATGGCAGAACATCGGTGATATTTGGTTATTCTCTGGGTAAAGCACAACGCCTGCTTAAACATTTAGATACATCAATAGGAAAAATCTACACCCACGGTGCTATTGAGAATATGACAGAAGTGATAAGACCTTTAGTAGAAATGCCCGAAACTACCAGAATTACCCGCGATATAAACAAAGATGAGATTAAAGGAAATATCGTAGTTGCACCACCAAGTGCACACGGCACTCCCTGGATCAAAAAGATGGTGCCTTATGTAACAGCTTCAGCCAGTGGATGGATGACATTTAGGGGCGCGCGCAGAAGAAGGGCCATTGATCGCGGATTTGTTTTATCAGATCACTGTGATTGGCAGGGATTGCTAAAATCCATAAAAGCTACAGAAGCGGAGAAAATAATTTGTACCCACGGCTATACCGATATTTTTTCCCGTTTTCTATGTGAACAGGGTTATGACGCCAGAACCGTCGAAACACAATTTGAAGGTGAAATGGGTGAACTGGAAGCAAAAGTTGAAACTGAGAATTAGATGTCCGCCTGCTCGGAAACTACAACATTATGAAGAGATTTGCAGACCTTATCAAGACTTTAGACAGCACCAATAAAACCACTTTAAAAGTGGAGGCGCTTACCCAATATTTTAATTCGGCTCCCGATAAGGATAAGGTATGGACCATTGCAATTCTTTCTCACCGCCGCCCAACCAGGCCTGTGAATACTACCTTGATGCGAAACTGGGCTTCAGAATTGGCGAATATTCCGTTGTGGTTGTTTGAGGAATCCTATCATATAGTTGGAGACCTCGCAGAAACTATTGCTTTAGTAATTCCCCCGGCAGAAGAGTCTTCAGAAAAAAGTCTTAGTCAGTTTCTTAAGGAAATTATTGAGCTAAAGTCCAGAAGTGAAGAGGAAAAAAAGGAATACCTACACCAGAACTGGCTGGCGCTAAATTATTATGAGCGTTTTGTCTTTACCAAACTCATCACAGGAAGTTTTAGAATAGGGGTAAGTCAGAAACTAATGACCCGGGCGCTTTCCCGGGCAACGGGAATCGATGAAGATATCCTGGCCTATAAGATGATGGGTAATTGGAAGCCTGAAACCACAAGTTTTGCCAAGCTGATTTTGGAGGAAAACGAGGAAGATTATCTGTCTAAACCTTATCCGTTTTATCTGGCCTACGCTATAGACGGGGATGTAGAGGAGCTAGGAGATGTTTCGCAATGGAGCGCTGAACATAAATGGGATGGAATCCGCTCGCAGGTGATTGTGCGAAATGATGAATTGTTTGTTTGGAGCAGGGGCGAAGAACTGGTGACCGACAAATACCCGGAATTCCAGCATTTTGTTGGAACAATTCCCAATGGAACCGTTTTGGATGGCGAGATTCTTTCGTTTCCAAAGGGACACATCGGTACTTTTAATGATCTTCAAACCCGAATTGGACGAAAAAATATCAGTAAAAATCTGCTTGAAAAAACACCAGTAATTCTCAAGGCTTACGATGTCTTGGAATGGAAGGGGAAGGACATCAGGAATCATCCTTTTGCTGAAAGACGGGAGATTCTCGAGTTGCTCTATACCGAAGTGCCTTCTGAAGATTTTCCGCTTCATCTATCTGAAAAAATTTCATTTCAGTCCTGGCCTGAAGTGGCAGTGGAAAGAGAAAGAGCGCGCGAAGAAAAATCGGAAGGTTTGATGCTGAAGCGACTGGATTCTCCTTATCTGGTGGGTAGAAAAAAAGGTGATTGGTGGAAGTGGAAGGTAGATCCGCTCACTGTGGATGCGGTGCTCACCTACGCAATGCGCGGTCACGGCCGCCGAAGCAATCTCTTTACCGATTATACTTTTGGTTTGTGGGACGATGAGAGGAAGGAATTGGTAACTTTTGCCAAAGCATATTCCGGCTTAACTGATGCTGAATTCAGGAAACTTGATAACTGGATAAAAAAGAATACCATAGAGCGTTTTGGGCCCGTGCGTAGTGTAACCCCACACCACGTTTTTGAGATCGCTTTTGAGGGAATAGCAGAATCAAAACGCCATAAAAGCGGGGTTGCGACAAGATTTCCCAGGATGGTCCGCTGGCGCACCGATAAAAATATTCACGAGGCAAATACGCTGGGAGAGTTAAGGGCTTTGATACCGGAGTAAAACCACCCCTGTCCTTACGGACGTCCCCTCCTTCGGAAGGAGGGGAGCTTTGGGTTTAGTAAATAAATTCAATTGTTAAAGCTCCTTCCCTGAAAAAACCACAAATCCACAACAGAAAATACCTGGAAAATTTTTGCAAGAAGCTCCGGAATAATGGAACACCTGCGGAGGCTTTTTTGTGGAAACAATTACAAGGAAGAAAATTCCGGGGAAGGAAATTTAGAAGGCAGCATAGCATAGAAAATTTTATAGTCGATTTTTATTGTCCGGGGGAACAATTAATTATTGAACTGGATGGGGGAATTCATAATAACCCCGTGGCAGAAGAGTATGACAAAAACCGAACTAAAAAACTGGAAGATATGGGGTTTAGGTTGATACGTTTTGAAAATAAAATGGTGTTTGAAATGCTGCCTTCGGTTTTGAAGGAGATTGAGGATAATTTCAGGAAATAGACCACCCCTGTCCTG
>DATISX010000198.1:0-2200 GCA_035468275.1 Salegentibacter sp. | reverse complement strand
TCTCCAGTTACGGCTTACGGTGTTTATATGGGAATGAAAGCCGCTGCCAAGTATAAATTCGGAAGCGATAATCTGGAAGGGAAATCGGTAATGGTACAGGGTATTGGCCATGTTGGCGAAACTCTTGTAGACTACCTTATTAAAGAAGGTGCTAAGGTTTACATCAGTGACATCAATGAAGAGCGACTTAATGCTGTGAAAAACCAGTACGGAGCAATCATTTTTACAGGTCCGGATGTGTATAGTGCCGATGTTGATATTTACGCCCCTTGTGCGCTTGGTGCAACCGTAGACGATCAAACCATAGAACGTCTTAAGGCTAAGATCATAGCGGGAGCAGCTAACAACCAGCTTGCCGATGAGGTTACTCACGGGAAACTGCTTCAGGAAAAAGGGATCGTTTATGCCCCCGATTTTCTTATCAATGCCGGTGGAATCATAAATGTTTATGCCGAACTTGAAAAATACGGAAAAGAAGAAATTATGCGTAAGACTGAAAATATCTATAAAACCACATTGGAGATACTTCAGGCTGCCGAAAAGAATAATATGACCACTCACTTTGCCGCACTTAAAATTGCACAGCAAAGAATTGATGATAGAAAAAAACAGAATTTGAAGTAATCTATTTCAAAAGTTTGATATTTTTGCAGGGCGAAAGAGAAGATCTTTCGCCCTTTCTAATTTCTAAAAAGTTCTTTTACACCTATGTTGACAAGAAGACATATTCGGGTTAAGGTGATGCAATCGCTTTACGCCTTCAACCAAAGCCAGAACGATAAGCTGGCAACCGAAGAAAAATTCCTGATTAAAAGTATGGAGGAGATGTACGATTTATTTCTTCTTCAACTTAGCCTTATTGCTGAAATAAGGGAAAATGCTGAAACTTTTTTAGAAAAATCACAACTTAAGCACCTGGCTACCAGCGAGGATAAAGATCCAAACCGGAAATTCATCAATAATCGGGTTTTTGAGCTTCTCAATAATCATGATACCTTCCAACAAGCTCTGGAAGACCGCAAAATTAACCATTGGAAAATGGATAATGAATATGCGGCCATTATCTGGCAAGAAGTCAAAGAGAGTGAAATGTATGAGCAATACATGGAAACCAGGGAATCCAGTTTTAAGGAAGACAAAGAGTTTATCATTAGGGTTTTTAAGGAAATTATTGCGCCTAATGAGAAGTTGTATGAATATCTTGAGGATAAGAAATTAACATGGTTGGATGATCTGCCTTTGGTAAATACTGCAATCCTAAAGTTGCTTCAAAAATTGAAAGATAAACCGGGTCAATCATTTAATCTTCCTAAATTATTCAAGAACGAAGACGATAAGGATTTTGCCAAAGATCTTTTCAGAAAAACCTATCTCAACGATGAGCTGCTGGCTGATGAAATGCTCGGGAAAACCCCAAACTGGGATAAAGACCGTATTGCTGAAATAGATATGTTGCTCATCAAAATGGCCATTTGTGAATTTCTGAAATTCCCTTCAATTCCGGTTAAGGTTACTATTAACGAATACCTGGAACTAGCCAAGGAATACAGCACGCCAAAAAGCAGTATTTTTATAAACGGAGTTCTGGATAAGCTCTCTAAGGAATATGCTGAAAACGGTAAATTAAATAAAATAGGGCGTGGCCTTATGTAGCACCAAATTTTTTAGTAATTTTAGCCTTTAATCCTAAAAATCCATTAATATGAAAAAAGGAATTTTGATGATAGCAGCAGTAGGGGCGATGCTATTCACTTCTTGTAAAGATAACTCCAATGCCTCTGAAAAAGTGAAAGCAGAAAATGTGGAAACCGCAGCTGAACGCGATGCTCAGGCTACTGTTTATCCTGAAATCTCTTTTGAAGAAGCAGAACACGACTTTGGGAGTATTCCAAAAGGTGAAGCGGTAGAACATACCTTTAAGTTTACCAATACCGGAAAAGCTCCTTTGGTAATTACCAATGCCAGCAGTTCTTGCGGATGTACCGTGCCAACTTATCCTAAAAATGAATCTATCCAGCCTGGAGAAACCAGGGAAATGGTTGTGAAATTTGACGGTTCAGGAAAAGGTCAGGTTACCAAAACAGTTACATTAGACGCCAATACCGAAGCCGGTAAGGAACGCATCAGAATTAAAGCTTTTGTAGAATCTGATGAAAATGCGAGCTAATAAATGGATCAATTAACCAATTTTGCCCCAATA
>DATISX010000197.1:0-4369 GCA_035468275.1 Salegentibacter sp. | reverse complement strand
AAGCTGGATTTCGATATCCCTTTAAACCTGGAATCTCACCGTCTTATAATCGCCGACGAAAAGCTGATTCCCGGAAGGTGGAACATCATTATTCACTGGGAATACCAGGGAGAAACTTACCTGTATAAAAAGGAAATAGTTTATTAAAATATGCTTATTTCAGCGCTCATATTCGGCCTCTTAGGAAGTTTTCACTGCATAGGAATGTGCGGGCCAATTGCCTTTTTGCTTCCCGTAGACAGGGAAAATTCCTTGCGGAAAGCCGGCCAGGTGAGCCTTTACCATATTGGGAGAATATTCTCCTATTCAATCATCGGGCTATTATTCGACATAATTGGAAAAAGCTTTGGCCTGTTCGGACTTCAGCAACAATTATCTATCGCCGTTGGAATTCTAATGATCCTGGTGATTTTCCTGCCATATAAGACTTTCAGTAAAATTAATGGCTCCGGCCCGGTTTACAGGCTAATTTCCAAAGTAAAATCAGGTCTGGGCCACAGTCTGAAGAAAAAAACCCCCGACACCTTTTTCACCGCAGGATTCCTTAATGGGTTTTTGCCCTGTGGCCTGGTATATATGGCGGTTTTTGGAGCAGTAGCTTCTGCAAATGCTCTTGAGGGTAGCCTTTATATGATGCTGTTTGGCCTTGGTACCGTACCGATGATGACCACGGCGGTTTATCTTGGTAATTTTATAAGTGCCGGGGTGAGACAAAGGATCACCAAAGCTGTACCCGTATTTGTAGTTATTATAGGTTTGCTTTTTATTATCCGTGGGTTGGGATTAGGAATTCCATACCTCTCTCCCGTTGAAATGACTCCGAAAATAACCGCAGTTCAATCCTGCCATTAAACATAAAAATGATGACTCTAGCTAATAATCTCGCATTAGTAAACTGGGAATTGGGAACATACATTATAGGTTTCTTCGTGTTGGTATGTGCCGCCCTTATTTTTATCGTAATAAAGATGATCTATGGAAATAAAAAAGAATAAATTCATTATTCTTTAATCAAAAAACCACGGATTCATCCGTGGTTTTGGTTATATAACAAAAATTAAATACATTTTACATAGTCATAGAAAATAACCTGGTATCGGGAACTTTTCGTTGCAAGCGTAAATCAAAAGCCATACAAATATTCCTAACAAAGGGTCTACCGCTTTCCGGAATACTTAAACCGTTCTGAGCAAACTCCACAAGCCCGTCGGCTTCCATTTCCCGAAGTTTTACCAGGACATCAGGTAATTCTTCGAAATAATCTTCAGGGTTTGCCCAGCTGGTTTCCAGTCGGCACATGAGATTAAGAATATGTTTTCTTATAATTAGATCTTCATCATTTAAAATATGACCTCTGAAAACCGGAATTTCACCATTTTCTACCCTCTCCTGATAGGCTTCCACGGTTTTTTCGTTTTGGGCGAAACCATACCAACTATCGCTTATTGCCGAAACTCCCAGCCCAATCATCAATCCGGTATTGGTGGTGGTATAACCCATAAAATTCCGGTGAAGTTTTTTCTCTTCTACCGCTTTGTATAGCGAGTCGGTTTTAAGAGCAAAATGGTCCATTCCTATTTCAATATAACCGGCCTCTTCCAGCATTCGCTTTCCGGTTTCATACATTTCTCTTTTCGTTTCGCCGTCCGGCAAATCATCCTCATTAAAACCGCGTTGGCCGCTACCTTTTATCCAGGGCACATGCGCATAGCTGTAAAAAGCAATGCGATCTGGCATTAGCAATTTGGTCTTTTCTATGGTTTCAATTATATGTTCCTTGGTTTGAAAAGGCAGACCAAAAATTATATCATGTCCTACTGAACAATAGCCGGCTTTCCTGGCTTCTTCAGTTGCCCGTTTAACATTTTCAAAAGGCTGAATTCTATGAATGGCGATCTGCACCTTCATATTATAATCCTGAACCCCGTAACTCACTCTTCTGAAACCTAATTCAGCGAGTTTAGTAAGATGTTCTTTGGTTGTATTATTTGGATGACCTTCAAAGCTGAATTCCACCTCATCGGCAAGTTCTGCTTTTCTGAAAATAGTCTTCAGAAGAAATTCAAGATTCTGAGGCGAGAAAAATGTTGGAGTTCCTCCTCCAAGATGCACTTCTTTTATAATAGGTTTATATGGAAGCTCCTGAAGATAAAGTTCCCATTCGTGTATAAGGGTTTCAATATACGGAATCTCAACGCCATGCTGTTTGGTGATGCGTTTATTGCACCCACAAAAGGTACAAAGGCTCTCACAAAAAGGCAGGTGTAAATAAAGGCTTATCTCTCTGTTTTCGCTGAAACGCCTAAGCAAACTATCCTTCCAGGCCTGAATCGAAAATCCGAAATCTTCCCAATAAGGAACGGTAGGATAACTGGTATAACGTGGCCCCGGAATATTGTATTTTCTGATAAGGTCTGAACTCATTAAGTTTAGTTTAGCCTACAAAGTTAAAGGACCGCCCAGACGATTAATATGATTTCAATCAGTTTACAGAAATTCGGTAAATTCTATTCTCCCCCAACCTCTTCAATTAAATTGAAAGCACCTTTTAGCAGTACAGTTTCCTTCTCTAAACTTTCCGCGTTCTCCAAACTAATCACCCCTTCAAAAGTTTCTCCCGGAGTAACACTCTGCCTTCTGAAATAATAATTTTCTCCGTCCTCTTTTTCAAGAACCAGAATATAATATTCCCCTTCCTGTTCTATTATGGCCTCCTCCGGTAAACCGGGTCTTTTCTCTTCACTGGTAACAATATTCGCTTCCACGAACATACCCACTGTGAATTCTGAGGCAATACTGTCTGGAAGATGGCCGTGAACCCTCACATTCCTTTTCTGCTCGTCTATAGTTTTTCCTACGAGGACAACTTCGGCCTCAAAATTCTCATTTGAAGCTTCAGGAGTATTGAAAAAGATTTTTTGTCCCTCCTTTATATTTCGCACATCTTTTTCAAAAACCACCAATTCCAGATGCATATGTTCAGAATCGATTATCTCCATTATTCTGTCGGTTGGAGAAACAAAACTTCCCCTACTTACCGAAATATTACTGACATTTCCAGTAATAGGGGAATAGATATTCACGGTGGACTGAGAACTTCCAGCTTCTACTTTTACAGGATCGATATTCAGCATCCTGAGCTTTTGTTCCAGGCTACTTTTAGCCGATTGGGCTCTTTTGAAATCGCTTTCGGCTTTCAGAAAACTTTTTCTGGAAGTAATATTTTCTTCAAGCATAGTTTGCTGGCGTTCAAATTCGGCTTGCAGGTAATCGAGTTGCCCGGCTACATCCATGTAATCCTGCTGTAATTGCACATATTCGGTACTTTCCAGGCTCACCAGAAATTGCCCTCGAGAAACCCTATCCCCTTCCAGTAATTCGATATTCCTGATATATCCTCCCATAAATGCATTTATACTGGCCCTGCTTTGCGGCGGAACATCTATGCGGCCACTGCTCCGCACAACTTCCGGGAAATTAAATTCTTCTAAATTTCCGATTTCCAGTTCGCTATCCTGAAACTGGGCTTTCGTGATCGTGATCAGGTCATCCTGTTCCTCTTCCACCAGCGTTTGTTCAGCTGATTCTTTACAGGAAACCAAGCTTAAAAATAAGAGGAAAGTAATTTTATATATGGATTTCATCGGTTAATTTTTACAGGTTTAAATAATTTAAAGAAATGATGGTCTGGTTGTAGGCATTTAAATTTTCCAGGTAAGACAACTGAATGTCATAAGCATTTTCAAGACTCTGTATGTATTGAAAAAAGTCTATCTCACCATTCTCGTAACTGCCGTTGGCGGTTTTCAGAATTTCCCGGGATAATTGCCTTCCTTCATTCTCGTAATAACTAAGAGCCTCTTCATATTTCCTGAGTTCTGCCTGGAGCTGTTGGAATTTGGTTTCAAGAAGAATTCTGTTATTCCGGGTCTCCTGCTCTGCTCTATCTATAGCAATCTTAGATGCCTTGATCTTTGAGGATTGACCGCTAAAAAGTAGTGGAATTTTAATCCCAACCTGGTAGCCGTATAAACTGTAATCTATATCCGGCGTTGAACCTTCAAAATATTCCAGGCTGAAATCTGGTAAAAGCTGTTGTTTTTCGAGTTGGTTCCGGGCTGTAAAGTAATTTTCACGGCTCTCGTAAAAGTTTAAAATGGCATGGTTCTCTACTCCCAATCTCGTCATTTCCAGTTTTTGTAAACTATCTTTTTCTATGCTGAATTCCTCCTCAACCTGAACCCTGCTCCACAACATTTCATACGCAGCCTTAACTTCTTCTCCGGTTTGTTGATACCGGGTTTGCAGTTCTCTCTGTTTTGCCTGCGCCGTGATCTTCTCAAGATAATTAGTCGCTCCAAGTTCAAAC
>DATISX010000196.1:0-2752 GCA_035468275.1 Salegentibacter sp. | reverse complement strand
TCTGTTTTCTTGTCCATCCAAAAAGCCACGATCTGTGTAGCCGAAATGAATTCCACAGAGGATTGATCTACCGGGTTATTGAAAATATAGGTAGAAGCCTCTAAAATGAGAGGCTGGTAATCTTCATGCCTGGGATTTTTGTCGTTTGCCATCGCTTCCATTCCTTCCCGGAACTGGGAGTAGGTGAGTGCGGGCATCAGAAGTAATAAAACAATAAAAATCTTCTTATTCATTTTTTTTAATTTTCTTTGAGAAAGGTACAACTAACTTAAAAGATAAGACAAGCTCCCAAACTTATTTTACTACTCACTAATTTGTACATCAGCATAATATACCACTTCAAGGAATAGTTCTCCCGGCCCCCTGGTGTCTTTTTTAAGTTTCAGCTCTTTCAGGTTTCCACCCACACTTAATATTTGTTGAGGTAATTTTTCCTTAGACCGCGCGTGGGCAATTAGAAAAGTTTCTGAAGTAGATTGATCTTTTAAATGATAAACATCATACCGGTCTATTATTGGGATAAGCATCATGGTCATAACGGTTCCTACCATTACCGGTACAATAATGAAACCGTTAAAATCCTTTTTTGAATCTATATAAACCGGTATTCCGGTAATGATCGCATTTGATGAAAGTTTTCCTAATTCCTTTGCTTCGGAAGGCAACAGGTACTGCGGAAAATATTTTTGGTAAGAGGTCTTCAGTTCTTCACTAAGCGAACTTTCAATCTGTCGCCTGGCCGAAGCATTCAGCTTTGAAAAGCACATGGCCAGGTAAAGAATCATTTTCTGCCTGTCGTTAAATAACCCGGCGACCTTTCCTACTTCCGCAGAACTTATTATTCCATCTTCTTCAGTGGTTAAAAAATTATAAAATCGGCCCCCATTGTCAAGTGAGGTAGTGGCTTCGTCCAGACTTTTATAAGGGGTAATATATTTCATCAATTATTATTTACCTATGCTTATTTAAACTTACTTTTCAACCCCGGCCAGTTTCCAACCCAGCAATGCCATTGGGATATATGCGATCACGAGGTCAACCAAATGGAACCAGGTTGGCCCCTGGAGCAAAACCGCGCTATAAATTCCTCCTGCAAGGAAGAACAAGCCTATGATTATGGCCATAAGCATTTTTCTTGTTGCTGCTATCTTTGCCGCAATGAAAGCACCTGCAAGAGTTCCTAAAGCGTGTGCAAGAAAAGGCATTATAAAATGTTTGGGTTCAAATAAGTGCATTGTTTCCCTGAGTCCTTCCATACTGGAAACATCTGCCCCATTGGGAGGAGGTATTAGCACACCGCCTATCATTATTATTCCCATATTCACCACACTGCCCACTATTAGGCCTACGATAACCGCGATAATATTTTTGATTACAGGGTTCATGATTATTGAGGTTTGGTTAGTTTAAAATATAATGATCAAAAATTATATGTTTAATTCTGAATTACTACTTCTGCTACTCATTATGAAATAAAATATTAACGAGAGAGGCAAAGCTACCTGTAGTGGCAAATATTTCCTGTCCAGGATTGCCTGTTGAAAATATGGCATTTTCTCTGAAAAATCAAGATAGGGTCCTTCAGGAGAAAGAAAATTTTTGTTCTTCCCATCGGTTTGGATTGGAGATCCCAATGGAGGAGTATAAACTATGCTCAGCACCGGAAAAATTTTGTTTTCGGAATCAAAATCAGATCCGGA
This sequence comes from Salegentibacter sp., assembly GCA_035468275.1. Lineage (GTDB taxonomy): Bacteria > Bacteroidota > Bacteroidia > Flavobacteriales > Flavobacteriaceae > Salegentibacter. Next base: position 1,052 of record DATISX010000196.1, on the reverse strand, counting down.
ATCATTGGAATATTTAAATGTTCCCAAAGACTGAATTACAAAGAAGATCAGGAAGACAGAAACAAAGGCACATGCTGCAAAAAGAATACTTTTCATAATGTGATGATGAGAAAGAGTATAGAAATATCAATATTTAAATAAGTCCACATTTTCAAAAATTGTTACAAAATAGGTACGCGTTTGTTGTTTGTTCGTGAAATGCAAAAACCAGCACAATTTTCGCACGCTGACTATCCTCTTTCCACTGTCCTCCTTCCACTAAAGGCATGGTCAACCCCTACGATCAATTCTTCATCACGGCAATCTCTTCCAATTTCTCCTGTATCTTTTCCTCCGGATACCAGGTTCCGCGAACCATGACTCCGGCGCGGTCCTGAACATAGGAAATATCTTCCAGCGGATTGGAGTTAAGCAGAATGAGATCTGCCCGGCGGCCGGGTTGGATTGTTCCAAATTCATTGGGAGTGCCAAAATATACTGCGGCATTTCGGGTGCCGGTGACAAGCACCTCATAAGGACTGAGACCCGATTCTACCATCATCCACAATTCGTGATGAATGGAAAAGCCGGGCACGTTAAAGACCTGCGGCGCATCAGATCCCAATACTATTTTTGCTCCTGCATCATGCAATTTTTTAGTGAGATCCCGCCGAAATTCTACAAGAGCTGCAGTTGCTTCCGGTTGAAAATCGTCACGTTTGCTGTAATCGTTTTTGAATTTCGCCCAACCATCGAGTACATTTCGCGGCATGTATCGCATTTCAGGCCGGGTGATCATTTCTTCAGCACTTTCTTCATTCGCGAGGTGCTCGATAAGGCTTAGGGTGGGAACATTCCAGGTGCCGGCCTGAACAGTCATTTTAACGGCTTCATCGATCCGGTCGCGGTCAATGAGATCGATTATACCACTTCCAAAGAAACCTGCGCTGCGGCCCTTTCTGGCCTCATCAGGGACCAGGAATTCTACATAGCGATCATAATGATCAATTGACGTTTGCCTGGCCTCCAGAGCCCCGGTTAAACCAACAGCTTCAGGAACATGGCCGCCAAAT
>DATISX010000195.1:0-6418 GCA_035468275.1 Salegentibacter sp. | reverse complement strand
CTTTGAAGCAGCCATTTTTGTGAAACTACCCATAATACTTCCAATGCAAACGGAGAATTTGGGAAACAAGAGAAGTTCTTGTACTTAAGATTAGTTTAGTGATTGCAAGCCGGCTGTTTCATAGCTCGCAGGTAAAAAAATTGATAAAACTTTACTGCCCCAATAGTATTGATCGATCAAACCTGCTGCTCTGAGGCAGCCTTTTTGTTTTCCATAACCCGAATCTAATTTTCTATCTTGCAGCTTAAATGATCGCCATAAAAAAGCATATAAGCCTGGCTTTAGGGTATTTTTTCCTTGTCGCTCTTTTAGGGCTAGTGCTAAGGTTGTTTTACTTTGCCGAGGTGCCGGCTACTTTCCGCTTTCTGGTACACACTCATTCTCACGTGGCGCTGTTGGGCTGGGTTTATGTTGCCATCACCAGTTTTATTTATATTCTTTTTCTCCGGAATGCAGGGATTGATAAACTCTACCGGGGAATATTTTGGTTCACGCAGATCACCATCTTTGGAATGTTGCTTAGTTTTCCGTTTCAGGGCTATGCTTTATTTTCAATTATATTTTCTACCCTCTTTCTAATAGCCAGCTACTTTTTTGCCTGGATGGTTTTTACAAAAACTCCTGCGCAGTTCAAATCGCGATTCTCTTATAAGTGTATAAAGGCATCGCTAATTTATATGGTGGTTTCCAGTATCGGTCCGTGGGCTCTCGGAGGGATTATGAGCACCCTTGGAAGCACCTCGGTCTGGTATAAACTGGCTATTTATTTTTATTTGCATTTTCAGTACAATGCCTGGTTTGTTCTTGCCCTTTGCGGAATCATCTTCTTTATTGCTGAAAGAAAAAACCTAAGTATTTCTCCCGGGGATTTCAACAGATTCTACATCTATATAAATATCGGCATAATCCTCACCTTTTTTTTGTCGGTTCTATGGACGCAGCCCAATGCAATATTATATAATCTGGCCGGAATAGGAGCGGTAATTCAGATGTTCGCTATTCTGAAATTCTTCAGCATCCTTAAAAATGCCGGTCTGGGAAAAGTGGTAGGATTATTTCCGAAGTTGCTTTTAAAGATCGCAGCCTGGGTTATGGCAGTGAAAGTCATCGCCCAATTATTATCTGCATTGCCTTTTTTCGCCGATCTGGCTTACAAAACCCCCGATTTTGTTATTGGTTATTTGCACTGGGTGTTTTTAGGATTGATAAGTCCCGTTCTCTTTGCTTTACTGCATCATTTTAAAATGATGACACTTTCCAAAATTGGTTTCTGGATATTTTTCGCAGGCTTTTTAATTACCGAATTAATTCTGTTTTATCGAGGCCTGGCGATGTGGCAACGTTGGCAAATGCCAGAGGATCTTGCTATCTATCTTTTTGCGGGAAGTTGCCTTTTTCCCCTTGGGATAGGCTGGATCCTGATAAAAAGTATCAAAGAAAAACCTTAGCGATAGACTTTTCTTGATTTTATTTTCAATTCACCTTTCTTCTCAAGAGATTTTGTTGCGCGAATTACCGTTTCTACACGCAGCCCGGTGAGATCGGCTATTTGTTGACGGGTGAGATCTACTTTATAAGCGAATGGTTCCTGAAGCTTATGCACATGCTTTTTCAGGTAATCCAGGAGTCGCAGAATTCGGTGTTCGGGTTCCTGGGTAGACAGCTCTGAAGCGATAATTGCCTTGTAATAGAGTCGGCTGGCCAGGGTTTTTGTAACTCCCAGGTGAATTTCAGAATGGGAGGAAAGCAGGTCCAGGAACTTTAGTTTATGAAGTTTAAGAAGCGTGGCATCAGTCATGGCTTCAGCATTGGCAGGATATTTTACATTCGCCAGTAAAGGTGGTTCCCCAAAACTTTGCCCGGCATAAAACATGCCTTGGACAAACTCCTTTCCGTCGTAATTAAAATTGTTCATCTTCACCTCACCTGAAACAACCTGGTAGTAATTATTAGCATTTTCACCTTCAGAAAAAATAACATCCCCTTTAGGATATTCCACTCGTTTGGCACCAAATTCTTCCAATATTTCCTCCGGAATCATAATTTTTAGTTTAGGACGCATGCAAAAATATGGGAAAATTAAAGGAAATAGGAGAGTTTAAAAAATGAATTTCAGAATACGGAAAAAGAAACCTAAAAAAGTAGTATTACTATTTCTGCTTTTCCAAATACAAAGAAAAATCGGCATGATACCAAACTTTACTGATAGGGTTATATCTTTGATTAATAGAAACATCTATTTTTGCCCAAATGTTTCTTCCGAATTTTTAAAACGATGAGGTGTTTTTTTAATTTTCTGATATCTTGTTTTTTCTTTTTTTCGATTTCTTTATTCGGTCAGGAGGAGGAAAGCCTCGAGGCCGTTCTTGAAAGTATTGAAAAGGCTGAAGAATATGACTGGGAAAAGATAAATCGCATTGAAAATTTAAAAAATGAGCTTAACAATATCGATTCCCTGGAACTGCAGAAACGATATGAGCTCAACCTGCAACTTTTTAATGAATACCGGGTTTTTAAGCAGGACTCTGCCTTTAAATACGGTTTAAGAATACGGAGTTTAGCAAATCAACTGGATAGCCTTCCTTTAAAGGCCACTGCGGTTGTTAATCTGGCAGACGTAAGTGTTTCTGCCGGAATGTATAAAGAAGCTCTTGACTTCCTGGAAACCATATCTCCTCAGGAAATACCCGAAAACACCCGTTCCCTGTATTTTGGATTGGCCGGCCGGCTTTACAACGAAATGGCCGAATATAACGCCCTTCCTTTCTTTGCTTTAGAATATTTGGAAACGGCACAAAATTATCGCGGGCAGGCGCTCCGGCTGGCGGAAGAAGGTACTTTCTTCAACTCCTTTTTAAAAGGATTTATAGAATACAAGCACGGTGACCCCAGAGAAGCCCTGCAGATTTTTGAATCGCTTCTGGAACAGGAATTGGGATTAAGAGATCAGGCTCTGGTGCATTATAGTATGGGGGATATTTATTTTCAGTTAGGCGAAAAGGAAAAAGCTATTTTCCATTTTTCAAAAGCTTCAATTGCCGATATCAGGACTTCTACCAAAGAAACCCTTGCTATGATAAGGCTGGCAGAACTTACCTTTGAACGGGGAAATACCGATATGGCCTCGACTTTTATAAGAAAGGCCAATGAGGATGCCTCTTTTTACGGAGCCCAGCAAAGGAAAATTCGCGTAGGTGCCATTTTGCCTATAATTGAGGAACAAATTGTGCAAAAGATCGAAAAGCAACGAGAAACACTATACCGGCAAAATGTTATTGTAACCTTCCTCCTTATCTTCGTTTTGGGGCTGGCTGTTATCATTTTTTACCAGGTGATTAAGATGAAAAAGGCTCGGAAAACTATTGAAGAAGCACACCATAATCTGCAAGAAACCAATAAACGGATCGTTTTTGTAAATGAGGAAGTAGAATCAAAGAATCAGCAACTTAACCGACTGAATGCACAGTTACAGGAGGCCAACAAGATTAAGGAGGAATACATTGGATTTTTCTTTACCCAGGATGCCGATATTTTTGAAAAATTCAGGGAATTTAAATTGAAAATAGAGGAAGATCTTAATGAAGAAAACCTAAAAAAACTTAAATATACCATCAGCAGTTTAAACCTGAAACGCGAAAAGGAAAAGTTGATGAGGAATTTTGATGAAGCCTTTATTAAGCTCTTTCCGAATTTTATCCAGGAATTTAATTCCCTGCTCAAACCCGAGGAACAAATTACATTAAAAAAGGGCCAGCTCCTGAATAAAGAACTCCGCATTTTTGCCTTGATTAGACTCGGAATTAAACACAACGAAATCATTGCTCAAATCCTGGGCTATTCGGTGAACTCTATTTACGCCTACAAAACCAAGATCAGAAAAAAATCCCGGCTGGATAAAAAGGATTTTGACGATAAACTTATCGAAAACACCACTTTGAAGCTCTGATCACTCCCAAATCACCTCTTATTTTCTATATAATTAACCTAATATAATTTATATTAAATTATTGTAATTCAGCATTTTGAATTATTTTTTGATAGATATTTTTCTATATGGATTTTTGGAAATCTAAAAGGAGGCCTTTATTTTTCGAAGTTTGAGGTGTCTATGATTACTGAACCATAAAACTTTTTAACAGACATTAAATTTTATCAAATGCGAAATGAATTTAAAATTTTAAAAATTAGAGGATTAAGGGCCGGACTAATGATGTTGTTCCTTTTCTGCCTTCCGCTTTTGGCAGGAGCGCAAGATTCTGATATCACCGTTAGCGGAACTATCCTTGACGAAAGTGGAATTCCGTTGCCCGGAGCCTCGGTAGTTGAAGTAGGTACCAGCAATGGCACGGTAACCGACTTCGACGGAAATTTTGAACTTAGCGTGAGTGAAAACGCTCAACTTGAGGTTAGTTTTTTAGGCTACGTTACGCAAACGATTGCAGCCACTTCCGAAGAAGTTGAGCTCGTAATGGAATCAGACGCCGACGCCCTCGAAGAGGTAGTGGTTATTGGTTACGGCCAAACCACACAACGTGACTTGACGGGATCTGTCGCTTCCATTGATCTTGACGATGTAGAATCTCAACCTGCGGCGAACATTGGCGATGCCATGCAGGGAAGAGCTGCCGGCGTGCAGGTAATTACCTCAGGCGCGCCTGGTGCAAATCCAACTATTAGAATTCGGGGGATTGGTACTATTGGTAACAACGATCCACTTATAGTAGTGGATGGAGTGCCGCTTAACGGTGGCCTGAACCAGGTGAATATGCAAGATGTGGAGTCGCTGCAAGTTTTAAAAGATGCTTCGGCTACCGCCATTTACGGTTCCCGTGGAGCTAACGGGGTGGTGATCATAACCACCAAAAGCGGAAAAGACGGGAAAGGCCAGTTTAATGTGGAAGCCTTTTCAGGAGTTCAACATTCTACCGATATGATTGACGTTTTAAATGCCCGCCAGTTTGCTGAATTTAATAATGAAATGCTTTCCAATGCCGGATATGAAACAAATCCTGAATATGCTGATCCTTCTTCGCTTGGCGAAGGTACAGACTGGCTGGATGCTTTATTCACTACCGGAAGGCAAAACAATTTCACGGTTTCCTTCAGCAACGGAAACGAACATACTAAGGTGTATACTTCGCTAAATGCCTTTGATCAGAAAGGGATTATTATCAATAACGATTACGAACGCTACATCTTCCAGTTTAACAGTGAAACAGAGATCAACGATAACCTTCGATTCGGGAATAACCTGAAGATGAATTATGATCTAAAGGAAACTGGTGATACTAATATCAACAACGCGATTTTTTCGCTTCCTACCAACCCAATTTATCGGGAAGACGGTGATTTCTCAGGACCGCTTGGTCAGCCTTTATATTACGGAGATGTTGAGAATCCAATAGGTAAAGCCAATATTGTAGAAAACTCTACCGAGGGTTATAACATCCAGGGATCTGTTTTTGCAGAATTAGATTTTCTTGAAGATTTTACCTTTAAAACCCTCTTTGGGGGAGAGACAAACTTCTGGTTTGGGAGAACCTGGGCTCCATCCTATGAATGGGATGCGCATATTGGCCAAAACGAATTTTTGTCGGAATCTTCAAATCGAAGCATAACCCTACTTTGGGATAACACCCTTACCTACGATAAACGATTTGAAGACGGAAGCAGATTTACAGGGGTTGTGGGTACTAGTGCTCAGGAGAACAGGTTTAAGACCATGGGAGGTTCTATTCAGAATTTTTCCAGCGAATCTACCCAGCAACTTGACAACGGAACCGACCAGCAGGAAATTGGTGGAACCGAATCAGAATGGGCTATATTCTCTTACTTTGCCCGAGGTACTTTTGATTTCCGAAGTAAATATTTATTAACGGCTACCGTTCGTCGTGATGGCTCCTCAAGATTCGGAGAAGGAAATAAATACGGAACTTTCCCTTCGGCATCTGCAGCATGGAGACTTTCAGAAGAAGATTTTCTTGTTGATTCTGAAAATATCAACGATCTGAAAATTCGTGCCGGTTATGGAATTACCGGAAACCAGGAAATAGGGAACTATGCTTTTGCCTCTTCCTATAACACCAATTTGTACAATTTCAACGGAAACCTGGTAACTGCCGCTGTTCCTACGGTTTTACCTAATGCTAACGTGCAGTGGGAATCTCAGAAACAATACAACTTCGGTGTAGATGCCACGTTATTCGATAATAGAGTAGATTTAACTCTCGATCTATACCGAAAAGATACAGAGGACATGCTTGTACCGATGGCGGTGCCGGTAACTTCGGGTTATTCAGATGTTTTTGTGCCTTCTATTAATGCAGGAAAGATCAGGAACCAGGGAGTTGAAGTATTGCTAACCACGCAAAATATCGAAAAGGAAAACTTCAGCTGGACCTCAGATTTCGTATTCACT
>DATISX010000194.1:0-3570 GCA_035468275.1 Salegentibacter sp. | reverse complement strand
TACCTACGAGGAACTTCAGGAAAAAGGAGAGCCTCAGAAACAGCTTTCCAAAGAATTTGTAAGGCAATGGCTTATTGAACATGGCTTCCAGGGAAAAGAAGGACAGCAGCTGCCGGAAATGACAGACGATTATATCACCACGGTTTCTGAAAGATATATCGAGCTCTACGAAAATATCACTGGGGAGAAATTCGTAAAAAGCGACATCAGCGATATCGAAGCCAGAATTGAGAAAAGCGTCCTGGAATATTTAAAATAAATTTCAGCAAATATTTTAAAGGCCTGAAAGATCAGCTAATTTTAATGTGGCGGTTTTTCAGGTTTTTTTTTATCCTCTTCATTTAAAATTCTTAATTCCGAAACTTAGCTTGTTTATGTAGTGGTTTAATTAGGGGAATTCCGAAGTAATTTTATAAATTGCCGGGAACATCTTTAATTTACTTAAAAAACATACTGGAACATCAACAATATTTTAATGTAAACTATGAGTAATTATCATATTAAGAATTTAGAGGAATACTTCCAGGTTTACCGGAAATCGGTGCGGGAACCTGCAAATTTCTGGGAAGAGGTCGCTGAAGAACATTTCACCTGGCGCAAGCGCTGGGATAACGTACTGAGCTGGGATTTTTCCAAACCGGAAGTCAAATGGTTTGAGAATGCGAAACTCAATATCACGGAAAACTGCATCGACAGGCATCTGTTTTCCAATGGAGACAGAACTGCCATTCTTTGGGAACCAAATGACCCTTCAGAGGAGGCCTTGCATATTAGTTACAGGGAATTGCATGAAAGGGTAAATCAGATGGCCAATGTTTTGAAAGATCATGGAATTGAAAAAGGAGACAGGGATTGTATCTACCTTCCTATGATTCCTGAATTGGCGGTTGCCATGCTGGCTTGTGCCAGAATTGGGGCTATTCATTCGGTGGTTTTTGCCGGTTTTTCTTCACGGGCTCTGGCAACTCGTACTAACGATTCCGGTTGCAAGATGATGATCACAGCCGATGGTTCCTACCGCGGTAGTAAAACCATAGACCTCAAAGGCATCGCCGATGAAGCTTTAAAAGATTGTCCGGGGGTTAAAGATGTGCTGGTTGCAAAACGCATTAACAGCGATATTCATATGGAAGAAGGCCGTGATAAATGGTTGCAGCCTTTACTCGAGCAAGCTTCCAATCAATGCGCGCCTGAAATTATGGATGCTGAAGATCCTCTTTTTATTCTTTATACTTCCGGTTCTACCGGGAAACCCAAGGGGATGATGCATACCATCGGTGGCTATATGGTTTATACCGCCTATACTTTCAAAAATATATTTCAATATAAACAGGATGATGTTTACTGGTGTACCGCCGATATTGGCTGGATAACCGGACATTCCTATATTATTTACGGTCCGCTTGCAAATGGCGCGACCACCGTGATGTTTGAAGGAACCCCATCTTATCCAGATGCCGGCCGCTTCTGGCAGATCGTGGAAAAGCATAAGGTGAACCAGTTTTACACGGCCCCCACAGCCATCAGATCTCTGGCGAAAACCAGTTCTGAATTTGTAGAGAAATACGATCTTTCTTCACTTAAGGTTTTGGGCTCTGTAGGAGAACCAATTAACGAGGAAGCCTGGCACTGGTATAACGACCATATTGGGAAAAAGAGAAGTCCTATTGTAGATACCTGGTGGCAAACAGAAACCGGTGGAATTATGATTTCTCCTATCCCTTATGTCACCCCTTCCAAGCCAACTTACGCGACCCTACCATTTCCCGGAGTTCAGCCCGCACTTATGGATGATAATGGAGAAGAATTAAAAGGAAATCAGGTTGAAGGAAAACTATGTATCAAATTTCCGTGGCCCGGAATGGCGAGGACCATCTGGGGGAATCATGACCGATATCGCGAGACTTATTTCTCGACTTTTGAAAATATGTATTTTACCGGGGACGGCGCCTTACGGGATGAGGTAGGTTACTACAGGATTACTGGTAGGGTGGATGATGTTATCATCGTTTCCGGCCATAATCTTGGAACCGCTCCTATTGAAGATGCGATTAACGAACACCCGGCCATAGCCGAATCTGCGGTGGTTGGCTTCCCTCACGAAATTAAAGGGAATGCACTTTACGCCTATGTTATTCTGAAAGAAGTCGGGGAAAGCCGTGACCGTGAAAATCTTAGAAAGGAGATCAATCAATCCATTTCTGAAAAAGTTGGACCAATTGCCAAACCTGAAATCATTCAGTTTGTCAGTGCCCTTCCAAAAACCCGAAGTGGTAAGATCATGCGAAGGATCCTTAGAAAGATCGCTTCCCGTCAAACAGATAACCTTGGAGATACCTCTACTTTGCTCAATCCTGAGATCGTAGATGAGATCATAAGCGAAAGAGGTTAGAATTCTGACGATTTAATTTATTTAAAGGTTGATCCAATTGCGAGAATGCCTTTGATCAACCTTTTTTAAAATTTGAAAAGTTCACTAGTTTTAGTTTACCATCCGGATTAAGCTTAGCCAGGATTTTTAAAAATACCATTGCTGTAATAAAGGCGTCCCCCGTACCCGTGTGCATGTCTAATCTCTGCAATATTTTTTATATCTTAACCCCTTGTTAAAAAGACGGAACACTAATTGATAATTAGATTTAATACCATAATATTTTCAAAAATGAAAAACTTTTTCCTATTTACTTTTCTTGCGTTTTTTACATTAAATATCAATTCTCAGGTTAATAGTCAGGATATAATGAACAACCGCATGGTTATTCCTGTTTACAAAAAAACTCCTGAAGGATATACCGGTAGCCCTTTTGTGAACGAGGAATTTCAGAGTGGAACTATCCACGCTGAACAGGGAAAGTCCCAGCCTGCATTTCTTCGTTATAACGCCGTTGAAGGGATCATGGAAATTAAATTGAACCAACAGCAGCAAAATATTCATGTTCTGCCTCGTATAAAAAAGATTACTTATACATTAGATGGATATACCTATTATATAGATTCAAAAAGAACTGAGGAGGGAGAACTTCTGGAAGGTTATTTTGTAAATTATTTTGAAGGAGAGAATGTTAAACTACTGGGCTGGCCAAGACCTGATCTTTCCGAGCCCCAGGAAGCGAAAAGTGGTTATGAAAAAGATAAGTCGGCCCATCTAAATGTTGATATGGAATATTATCTTGAGATCGGAGATAACAGGCTTCAGGAGGTAAGAATAAGACCCAGAGACTTCCGAAAAACTTTCGATAAAGATGCTGCGATGAAGAAGTTCCTATCAGACAATAAAGTAAAAGACCTCGATGATGCCATAGATGCCCTTAAGTTCTACGATAAGCAAGCTTAAGAATATTAAAACCACATAATTAAGCTGAATCCAACCGGGTTCAGCTTTTTTATAAGATGATTTCGTAATCTTTTATTAGCTTCAATACTGCTTTCTCTGTTTCGGATAGACTAGTGTAATTTCTTTTTGTCTCTTTCTTTACCGAATTAAAATAAGGTAAGATTTCCCCACTTTCATAAGTCTTCACAATATGCGGATGTACATAATAACTTCGGCATACTGCTCTCGTGTTGCCT
>DATISX010000193.1:0-5549 GCA_035468275.1 Salegentibacter sp. | reverse complement strand
CGGCCATAATGTAGTAATTATAGATACCGCCGGTCGACTTGCCGTAGATGAAGAAATGATGACCGAGATCGCTAATATTCACAAGGCGGTTCAACCACAGGAAACCTTGTTCGTAGTGGATTCCATGACGGGTCAGGATGCTGTGAACACAGCCAAGGCTTTCAACGACAGGCTGAATTTCGACGGGGTTATTCTTACTAAATTAGATGGTGATACCCGCGGTGGTGCTGCCATCTCGATTAAATCGGTAGTAAATAAACCCATTAAATTCATCGGTACCGGTGAAAAGATGGACGCGATAGATGTGTTCTATCCTTCCCGTATGGCCGACAGGATTCTTGGGATGGGAGATGTTGTTTCCCTTGTGGAACGCGCCCAGGAGCAATATGATGAAGAGGAAGCCAGAAAGCTTCAGAAGAAAATTGCGAAAAATAAATTCGGTTTTGATGATTTTCTGAAACAGCTTCAGCAGATCAAGAAGATGGGGTCTATGAAAGACCTGTTGGGAATGATTCCCGGCGCAGGAAAGATGCTTAAGGATGTAGATATCGATGATGATGCATTTAAAGGAATTGAAGCCATAATCCATTCGATGACCCCTGAAGAGCGCAGCGATCCGAAAATCATAAATTCCAGTAGAAAGAAAAGGATTAGCAAAGGTTCTGGAACCACGGTGCAGGAAGTGAACCAGCTGCTGAAACAATTCAACCAAATGGGAAAAATGATGAAGATGATGCAGGGCAGTGGAGGCCAGAAGATGATGCAGATGATGAAGGGGATGAAATAAGTGTAAACGCAAGCTATCTGAACTTAGATAGCTTTTTAATTATTGATTAATAATCCCGGTAAATTTGGAGTCGGAAATTGACTGCTAACTGCCAACTAATATACTGCCTACTGAAATGACTATTTTAGACGGAAAAAAAACCAGCAATGACATTAAAAATGAAATTGCTCAAGAAGTAGAAAAAATCAAGAAAAAAGGGGGGAAGCCACCGCATCTTGCTGCAATTATTGTTGGAAAGGATGGCGCCAGTCTTACCTATGTAAATGCCAAGGTGCAGTCTTGCAAACAGGTAGGTTTTGAATCTTCGCTTTACCGTTTGCCTAATACAATTAGTGAGCTGGAGCTTCTAGATAAGATCGAGGAACTTAATCAAAATGAGAATATAGATGGCTTTATAGTTCAGTTGCCATTGCCTCCTCAAATTGATACCCAGAAGGTTTTAACAGCCGTTGATCCCGATAAGGATGTGGATGGTTTTCATCCCACCAACTTTGGGAAAATGGCCCTGGATATGACCTCTTTTATTCCCGCAACCCCATTTGGTATTCTTGAATTATTAGAGCGTTATGATATTCCTACTAAGGGAAAACATACCGTAGTAATTGGTCGCAGCTATATTGTTGGAAGACCAATGAGTATATTGATGGGACGAAGTGGGTTCCCTGGAAATTCAACGGTAACTTTAACCCACGAATTCACTAAAAATATTACTCAGATCACCTCACAGGCTGATATTATAATCATTGCGGTAGGAATTCCCGATTTTCTTAAAGCCGAAATGATAAAAGATGATGCGGTGGTTATTGATGTTGGAATTACCCGTGTTCCCGATGAGAATGCTGAAAAAGGCTATGTTATTAAAGGAGATGTGGATTTTGAAAATTGCTGTAAAAAAGCCTCTCATATCACACCTGTACCCGGTGGAGTTGGTCCTATGACGGTTTCCATGTTGCTTAAAAATACCTTGCTCGCCAGGGAACGGCACAAGCAGAGAGGTTTAAAGAGATAAAAGATAAAAAAAGGCTTTCTGAATTCAGAAAGCCTTTTTAATTTTTTACTTATTCCCCTTCTTCTAGCTTCCAGTCAAGATATTTGTGAAGATCGGTTTCAATAAATTTTAATGAAAAGGTTAACACCGCAAAATCATCAATGTAACCTAGTCCCGGAATGAAATCGGGAATCATATCCAAGGGGTTTAAAACATATAACAAGGCAAAAGCGATGGCTGCAATGGTGAACCAGGGGACGTCTTTATAAATGCCTTTCCGATAGTCCTGTAGCATGCCAAACATCACTTTTCCCAGTTCAGTGTATTTCTTAAGGGCACTTGCATTCACGATCTTATCAGAGATTTCCTTTTGATTTTTAGCCGCAAATTCTACATCGCCTTCATCAATCTTCGCGACTTCTTCTTCAACATATTTCTCATCAATATTTGTACTTTTTCTGCTAAACATCTTATTATTATTTAAAATTAATTTCAGATTAGTATTTACAATGTGTCGTAAGCATTTCCGTATTCTTTCTTATAGATTTTCAGGATCAATAAGAATAATGATATTAATAATGGTCCAAAGATTAAACCAATAAAACCGAATAAAGGAACACCTATGATAACCCCAAACAGCGTTATTAGGGGGTGAACATCGGCTAATCGTTCCAGAATATATAATCTTATAAGGTTATCGGTCACCCCAACCACGGTAAAGCCATAAATAAGCATGGCAATTGCCTGCCAATTGTCTCCCTGTGCAAATAGGAGAATTGTTACAGGAAGGATTCCAATGGCAGTACCTATAAACGGAATCATTGAGCCAACAGCGGTTATTACGAACCAGAAAAATGGATCTGGAACTCCAAAAATGAGAAAACCAATAAGCGCTACTATTCCCTGAAACAAAGCAACCAAAGGAATCCCAAGAGCATTAGATTTTACCAGTTGGTTGCTTTCATGGCTTATTTCATCTATATTATCCCTGCCCATTGGAATATAAGTAAAAAGGATTTCTTTCATTCTATCCCTATTAAGAAGCATATAGTAAAGCATAAAGTACATAACGCCTATCGCAATCGTTGCGTTAAAAGTTCCTCCTGCGAGATCCTGAAGATTACCGGAAATCCAATTGGTAACAGCTGAGGTATCTATTGAACTGCTAATATTGTAACCAATGTAACTCTCAGCTTCTGCCAGTTGAGCTTTTATGGCCCTGATTACCCTTTCTGAATTAGCTACGGCCTTGCCGATTTTTGCCGTAAGCATAAACACTACCAAACCTACCGGCACAAGAATGCCAATAAATGACCCCGTCATTAGTAGCCCCGCTGCAAGACCTGGATGCCATCCTCTGTCAAGCAGTTTTTTCATCCAGTTTCTAAGAATCACATATAAAGTAACGGCACCAAGAACACCAGATAAATAAGGGATAATTTCTTTGAAAATTAAAACCGATAAGAATAATATGAGCAGAAGCACAAAGAGCTGTCTTACTAAGGCCGGTTTTAATCTATCCATAGAAAATTATTTAAAACTAGGAGGCAAAGAGCTGCTCAGGATCTTTAAATGCCTTAAATTCCAAGGCATTGCCACTGGGATCTTTAAAGAACATGGTGGCTTGTTCACCAACCTGACCTTCAAATCTTATATAAGGTTCAATAATAAATTCGATTTCCCGGGCTTTAAGGAGTTTTGAAAATTCCTGAAAGATTTCCCATTCCAGTACAACTCCAAAATGAGGAACCGGTACGTCTTTACCATCAACAGGATTGGTATGCGATTTTTCTGTTTCTGATGGGGGTTTATAATGAATAACCAGCTGGTGGCCAAAAAAATTAAAATCTACCCAGTGATCACTGCTTCTGCCTTCTCCGCATCCCAAGGTGTCCCGGTAAAATTTTCGGGCTTTCTGAAGATCGGAGACTGGAATGGCAAGATGAAATGGTTGTATTTTCATTGTTAAGATATTACCTGATTAGAGTTTAATTAAAATTAGGAAGATAACTTAACATAATGTCAATGATGTTCGCTAATAATCTGTTAAGATTTGCGCCCAGGTCCCCGGGAAGGCCTGTTCTGTTTGGGTTTGAATGTAGTGTGATTCCTTAAATTTTGCGTTGCGGCTTTCTCCAGTTTGGAAGCCTCTTCAGTTTTTATGGAATCGTCTACCATTTTATTGATGGTTTTCAATTCTTCATTAGTAAGAGCACGCCATTTGCCAACCGGAACATCCAGATTTACGTTCATTATTCTGATACGTTTCAGCGAAGTAACCTCATAACCTAAAAATTCGCACATTCGCCTAATCTGGCGGTTAAGGCCCTGAGTCAAAACGATCCTGAACTCATTTTTTCCCAGTTTTTCTACTTCGCACTTTTTAGTAGTCGTATTTAGAATGGGAACACCGTTGCTCATTCTGTTAATAAAATCACTTGTTATTGGTCGGTTAACGGTGACGATATATTCTTTCTCGTGATTGTTACGAGCTCTCAGGATTTTGTTTACAATATCACCATCATTGGTTAGAAAAATAAGGCCTTCACTGGGTTTGTCAAGCCTTCCAATAGGAAAAATTCGTTTTGGATAGTTTATAAAATCTATAATGTTGTCTTTTTCCACCCGGGTATCTGTCGTGCACACAATACCAACAGGTTTGTTGAAGGCCAGGTAAACATTTGGTTCTTTTTTTTCTTCTGCTGAAATCAGTTTGCCGTCAACTCTAACCTCATCTCTAGCACTAACCTTGGTGCCCATTTCAGGAACTTTTCCGTTAAGGGTAATCCGGCCCTGGTCTATGAGTTTATCGGCTTCGCGCCGGGAACAATAGCCAACTTCGCTTAGGTATTTATTGATTCGGGTAAGTTTTTCTTCAGCCATAAAAATGATTTCTGATGCAAAGATACAAGTTTTAAAACGCTCTGCTGAGCAACTAATTTTCAAAAAAATGAATTAGCAGGCAACCTTTTGTAACTTTCATGCGTCTATATAAATAGAGGCTAATTCAAAAACCACGGGTGAAAGTAATTCAACTCTTTAAAAACGAAAAATTGCTTATAAAACGGGCTGCTAATCAAAACCGGGAAGCGCAGCGGCAGTTATACGATGAGCATTCGGGTAAAATGCTAAGTGTATGCAGGCAATATATAAAAGACCTTCAGCAGGCCGAAGAAGTAATGCTCAGTGCATTTTTAAAAGTATTTCTTCATTTAAAAAGTTTTAAAAATGAAGGCAGTTTTGAAGGATGGATACGCAGGATTATGATTAGGGAATGCATTTCCTTTATCAGGTCTAATAAAAAAATTGAATTTCTGGAAGATGAAATTTCGCAACCGGAAATTTCGGAAACGGTTTCATCAGAATTAAGCGCTGAAGAGATTCAGACTTTAATAGATGAACTCCCCGAAGGCTACCGAATGGTATTTGTGATGTACGCCATTGAAGGATACAAACACGCTGAGATTGCCACCTTGTTGAATATTACCGAAGGGACTTCAAAATCCCAGCTTTTTAAAGCAAGAAAAATATTACAGGAAAAATTAATCGCACAAAACGCAGCTTATGGCACTACATAATTTTGAGAAGCAGGCAGGAGAGAAGTTGAGGGAGCGCCAAATTGCACCTTCAGCCGGGAGTTGGGAGAAACTCGAGGCCAAAATGGGCAGAGATAATAATAAGAAGAAGTTTAGGATTTGGTGGCCATTAGTGGCAGCCGTGGCGGTTCTGGCTTTTTTGGCGGGAAACCTGTTTTTTAAGACTACCCAGGAATCG
>DATISX010000192.1:0-8203 GCA_035468275.1 Salegentibacter sp. | reverse complement strand
ATTCTTAAATTTGTCCTTATCATAGTAGAAGTTCCTGACATCCTCTTTTGTTATTCTCTTTTGAACTCTTGAACTATCGAGAATAAAACCTTCTACTTTATCAACTTCCTTTTTTAAAAGGTTTTCAAGCAAAACAGCGTGTTTACAAGTTTTGGTAGGTTTTCTTGTCCTCCCGTTCCAGTCACTTGGTTTTAGTCTTTTGCCTTTAATATTCATTCTAAAGGTTTGACCATTTAATGTGACGGATAGACATAAAGGACAACGCCCATCTTTTAATTTTTTATCCTTTCTGAGGATAACATTTACAGTGAAATAATTTTCCATAATTTGAGTTTTAACAATTTAAAGGTCTAATCTTTACAAAGATTATCAAAGCAAAGTTGCTGATTTTAAAGGGTTTGACCTAAAATAGTTACTTACAACCCATAGGGTTTAGAACTTCAAAAAATAAGCTTAGTCACAGAAGTGTGGAGGTGAGGATGAAAACACTATAAAAAAGAAGATTTACAAAAGGGGCTAATAAAAGGGCTAGCGAAATTGAATAGTAATGAACAATCCTGATATATCTAAAAATACAAAACCCCCTTAAATAGGAGGTTTTATAGTTCATGATGTTTCACCATTTATCACAAATTGTAGCCTCGCCAAGAATCGAACTTGGATCTACAGTTTAGGAAACTACTATTCTATCCATTGAACTACGAGGCCGTACAAGGGCAACAAAAATAATAATGTTTTGAGAAAAAATTTAAATTCCCTCTTAAAACTTCGCAGGACTTCCCGAAACTTTGTACTTTCAGTTTAAACTTACTTTTCGCATTATGAAATTACTCACAATTATAAGCAGCTTCATCTTTTTATTTGCCAATACCTGCAATTCTCCCGAAGGACAGGATGACCTGCTTGAGCTTACCGGAATCGTTGAGGAAACAGGAATCACCTCCTATCAGTATGGCAGCCATACCCTTAATACCGAAGATACTTTTTACGCGTTGAAAAGTGAAAAAGTAGATCTCGACCAGTTTGTTGGAAAAAAAGTTAAAGTTTCAGGTTCAAAAATAGAAGGTTATCCGGTAGATGGCGGTCCCGACTATATTCTGGTAGAAAAAGTGAGCGAGCAATAAGCTAATGATTAAACAAGGAATTATTCCCCTCCCTATCCATTTTATAAATTCAGCAAAGATTAGTTATCTTTAACTTTCAATTTGAAAGCTGAACTATGAAACACTTTTTACTTTTTACAGCATTGGTATTTTTATCAAATCTGAATATCCATGCGCAGAATCCCGGAATTGAAAAAGAGGCATTTGCCCACACCTATTCTATTGTAGCACGTGATACGGTGACCGGAGAAATGGCAGTTGGTGTCCAGAGCCATTGGTTTTCTGTAGGACCATTAGTTGCCTGGGGTAAAAGCGGGGTTGGCGTTGTAGCCACCCAGTCCTTTGTGAATCCGGAATATGGGCCTCGTGGCCTTCAATTAATGGAAGAAGGGAAAACTGCAGAAGATGCTTTGGAGGAAATCGCTAATTTAGATAGTGGACGGGAATTCCGGCAGGTTGCTTTTTTAGATAGCCGCGGAAATGCTGCTGCATTCACCGGCCAAAATTGCGTTGAAGCCGCCAGCCATATTACCGATGAAAATTTTTCGGTGCAGGCCAATATGATGTTAAATGAAGAAACAGTGCCTGCAATGGCCGAAAGTTTCAGCAGCAATGCTCATCTACCTCTAGCCGAAAGGGTACTCGAAGCCTTAAAAGCTGCCCAGGAAACCGGTGGTGATATCCGCGGAAAACAGTCGGCAGCATTGATTGTAGTTGGAGCTGATAAAGTTGAAGAAAGCTGGAAAGATAAAAAAATAGATTTGCGGGTAGATGATCATGCCGAACCTATAAAAGAAATGGAGCGACTCCTTAAAACCGCCCGTGCTTATGAATACATGAATCGCGGGGATCTTGCCATGGAAGATGGAGACGTAGATAAAGCTTTGGAGGAATATGGCGCCGCCGAGAAAATGTTTCCCGATAACCTGGAAATGCAGTTCTGGAAGGCGGTAGCATTGGCCAATGCAGGAGAAATCCAGGTAGCAAAACCTGTTTTCGATAAGATCTTCAAAAAAGATGAAAACTGGCGCGAAATGTTAAAGAGGTTACCAAAAGCCGGGCTCCTGGAGGTAAGCGACGAGGAATTAAAGCAACTCACCGAATAGATTATTAATTCGCTGTCTTTCTTCTTACCTTAGCAGTTCAGCAAAAAAATTAAATCGTTATGAAAAATTCAGCAACAAAAATATTACTTTCTTTACTCGTGGTAAGCCTCGGGCTTTTTACCTCTTGTAAGGATGAAGAGAAAACCACCGACACCGGCAATGAGACCGAGAGTGTAAATTCCAATACCCAGGAAAGCAGCACCACTGCTTCAGAAGCCCCCGAATTGAACCCAAAACATGGAGAACCCTTTCACCGTTGCGATATTCCCGAAGGAGCACCTCTAAGCCAGGCGGCCTCTACACAGCAGAATACCAATACGCCGAGTACCAGCACCCAATCTCCAGTGAGAATGAAGAGTTCAAGTTCAGACATAAAGGTCAATCCACCTCATGGGGAACCAGGACATTCCTGTTCAGTGCCGGTAGGAGCTCCTTTGGATGGTTAAAAAGAAAATCAGAATAAAAAAAATCCGTAGCTCAACAGAACTACGGATTTTTTTTTGACCAATTTTATATAACTAATCTATTCCTCCTCTCCGGGTTGCATCTCTTGGCTCGGGCCAGGTCATCTGCTCTCCTGTTCTTCTGCTAAAGGGAAGCACACTTTTTTCACGGGAAGTTGTTTCAGGATCTTCACTCGCCATATAGGTCATAATCGCAGTTAAGATCACGTTACTTCTTACATCATCAAAAACAATTTTATCATAAGTATCTAAATTGGTATGCCAGGTATAGTCCCAGTAAGACCAGTTTAAAGAATTAAGCATAAAAGCAGGCGCACCGGCTGCTACAAAAGAAGCGTGATCTGTTCCTCCACTCGATGGAGTTCCGGGGAAAGAAGTTTCAATTTCACCCTTAATTTCCTGAGGAACCGGCTCCAGCCATCTTCCTATATAATCGTAAGCGTGTAGAAAACCCTGTCCGTTAATATTTTTAACCCTTCCGGTTCCGTTATCCTGATTAAATAAAGCTTGTACATTGGCAACAATCTCCGGGTTATCTTTTACAAAAGCTCTAGAACCATTAAGCCCCTGCTCTTCACCTCCCCAATGGCCGGCAATAATTGTTCGCTTGGGATTTGGATTAAGTTTTTTAAGAATTCGCATAGTTTCCATCATAACGATAGTCCCGGTACCGTTATCGGTCGCGCCGGTTCCGCCGTCCCAGGAATCAAAATGCGCTGAAAGAATAATATACTCTTCAGGTTTTTCGCTGCCTTCAATTCTTGCAATAGTATTAAACGTAGGTACTTCTCCAAGATCTTTAGATTGAGCAACTACTTTTATTTTGGGAGTGTTATCATTTTCAGCTAACCGGTAAAGCAAGCCGTAATCTTCCAGGTTAAGGTCTATAGTAGGGATTTCACTGGTGTAACCTCCAAATACTTTATTTGCACCAAAGCCGTGAGACCAGTTAGAAGTAACAATCCCGGCAGCCCCGCCATCTTCAAGTGCTTTGGGTAATTCTCTGTAACCATATCCGGTTTTAACAATTCGGTCTCTCCAAAGGGAATCGGTTTCTTTTATGCTTTTCTGCATCTTTTCCCAGGATTTTTCGGTGCCCCATTCTTCCCAGTTATAAGGAGGCCTTCCGGTAGGTTCGTTCACCGAGATCATCACGAACTTTCCTTTTACTGAAGAAAGCATATTGGCGAAATCAGTAGAGTCTGAAGCTTCTGGCAATAGTACAACTTCAGCGGTTACACCTTTTTTCCCGGTTGAAGGGCTCCAGGCAAGTTGCCTTCCTTGCAGCGTTCTTAATCTTGGCTCCACAAGGTCAATATGAGTGATGCCGCGCTCCCAGCCACGCCAGGTACCATATTCTTCATTTTCAGCTGAAATTCCCCAGCTATCATATTTCTTTATTGCCCAATCGTGAGCATTTTTCATTTGTGGAGTTCCCACTAAACGCGGACCTACCACATCTACCAACTCGTGGGCAAGTTCTTCTAATTTTGAATTTTCATTGACCTCATTTACAATTTTGTTGACCATCTCTTCCTGTGCCTGTACCTGCAAAGCCCCGGCTAGAAGGAATAAACTAAAAAGTGTGCGCAAATTTTTCTTCATAGTGAAATTTTAGATTGATAATGATTTGTGCTCAAATATATCATATTTAAAGCGAAATATTTTCGCAAAACCATCGGCTACAAAAATTGTAGGATGCGATATTCGGGGTTTTTTCAGAATTTAATTATCTTGGCTCACAGCAAAACACGCCCTCAGGTTTTATCCTGAACAAACCTTTACATATGAGAAAAAAATTACTTCTTTTATTCATTTTAACCTTGATCTCTGCAAATGGCTTTAGCCAGGAGAGCGAACTTTCAGTCGAAAAAATAATGCAGGATCCTTCCTGGATGGGAACCTTCCCTGAAAACATCAAATGGGATTACGACAGTCAGAATATTTACTTTGATTATAATCCTGATAATAATCCCGGCGATTCGCTTTATAAGATCAATCTTCAGAATAAATCTGAAATCCGGAAAGTAAGCCTGGAAGAACGCAGAGTAATGATTCCCGGTGCAGGCGATCTTAATAACAAGAGAACAAAAAAGCTTATTATTAAAAACGGAAACCTGGCGATCGCCGATCTTAAGTCAGGCAAGATCACCGAACTTATTGATCTTTCAGAAAGAATTGAGGATCCACAATTCATGGCCGATGATAATCTGGTGACTTTTACTTCCGAAAATAATGCATATCTATTCGATCTAAAAAATGCCAGGCTTGACCAGCTTACCAAAATCAAAAAAGGCAGCAAAAAAGAGGAAAAAACCGAGGATGATTCTGAAAAGGAAACCTGGGTTAAAGAAGAAAACCTGGAACTCCTTGGGGTTGTAAGCGAAAGAAAAACAAAAAAAGAAGAAACAGAAGCACATCGCGAGGCAGTTGCCAAAAAAGAAGATTTCACTTTCTACCTGGAGGATCGTACAATCAGCAATTTGCAGGTTGCGCCTAATTCCAAATATGCCACTTTCAACCTCATCACCCGTAAAAGCGGTAAAAGCACCGATGTGCCAAATTATGTAGATGAATCTGGTTATACGGTTAATTTACCTGCCCGATCTAAAGTAGGAGAAGATGAGACCACAGTAGAACTTGCTATTTATAATTTTGAGAAGGATACAGTTTTTATGCTAAATACTGAATCTCTTCCCGGCCTGGAAGACCTTCCCGATTATACCGAAGATTATCCCGATCGCGACTGGGATGAGATGGTGAGGGAAGTAATTCCTTCCAGAGCCTATTTTTCAGAAAATGGTGAAAAGGCGGTGGTTAATATTCGTTCAAAAGACAATAAAGATCGCTGGATTGCGCTAATTGATCTGGAAAATGGCGAGTTAAACAATCTTGACCGCCAACGTGATGAAGCGTGGATCGCCGGTCCCGGTGTTGGCTACACTTTTTACGGCGGAGGCACATTTGGCTGGCTTCCCGATAACAAACATATTTATTTCCAAAGTGAGGAAACAGGCTATTCCCACCTTTATTTACTCAATGTAGATACCGGAAATAAAAAAGCCCTTACAAGTGGAGAATTTGAGGTTTTTGATCCACAATTATCCAATGATAAAAAACACTGGTTCTTGACAACTTCGGAAGTCGGACCCGGGGAACGCCATTTTTATAAGATGCCGGTAATGGGCGGGAAAATGGAAAAACTTACCCAAATGACCGGAAATAATGAAGTTTACCTCTCTCCGGACGAGAAATATATGGCTATAAGGCATTCATATAGCAACCAGCCCTGGGAATTGCATCTAAAGAGAACCCGTGCCAATGCCGAAGCTGAAAAATTAACCAACGGAAAAACAGAAGAATTTTCCTCCTACCAATGGCGCGAACCTGAAATGATTCAATTTCAAGCTGAAGACGGGGCGATGGTACCTGCAAGACTTTATACACCAACAGCAGAAGCCAAAAACGATGCAGCGGTTGTATTTGTACATGGTGCAGGATACCTTCAAAATGTGCATAAATGGTGGAGTAGCTATTTCAGGGAATATATGTTCCATAACCTTTTAACCGATCTGGGTTACACCGTTATTGACATCGATTACAGAGGTAGCGCTGGTTACGGTCGTGATTGGAGAACCGGGATCTATCGTCACATGGGTGGAAAAGACCTGAGTGACCAGGTTGACGGAGTTAAATACCTCATAGAAAATCATGATATTGATCCTGAGAAAGTCGGTATTTACGGTGGTAGCTACGGCGGATTCATCACTTTAATGGGCTTGTTTAATGAACCCGAAACTTTTAAAGCAGGGGCAGCATTGCGTTCTGTGACCGACTGGGCACACTACAACCACGGCTACACCTCAAATATTTTGAATGAACCTTCTCTAGACCCTATTTCTTACCGCAGGTCTTCGCCAATCTATTTTGCTGATGGCCTAGAGGGACATTTGTTGATTGCCCACGGAATGTTGGATGTGAATGTTCATTTTCAGGATGTGGTAAGACTTGCCCAACGTCTTATCGAATTGGAAAAAGATAACTGGGAAATGGCCGTATATCCGGTAGAAGATCACGGGTTTGTGGAACCAAGCAGCTGGACCGATGAATACAAGCGTATTCTGAAACTCTTTAACGAAAGCTTGCTGGAATAATGGACATTAATTTTGTACGCAGCCAATTTCCCGCCCTGGAGCAGGATTTCATTTATTTGGATAATGCCGGAGGTTCGCAAACCCTGGCAAAAGTAGCCGAAAGAATTAGCGGCTACCTTTTGCATCATAATGTCCAATTAGGTGCGTCTTATAAGGTCTCCAGAGAAGCAGGCGAAAAACTGAAGTATGCGACCGAAGAAGTTTCAAAATTCATCAATGCCTCCAAACCTGAAGAAGTGGTAATAGGACCTTCTTCCAGTATGCTTTTGCGTATCTTAAGCCTTAGTATAAGCAAACAATGGAAAGAAGGGGACGAAGTGATAGTCACCAACAGCGATCACGAAGCCAATGTCTCCCCCTGGACCGATCTCGAAGAGAAAGGTATTAAGGTGAAGATTTGGAAAGTAAACCCGGAAACCCTGGAACTGGATCTTTCTGCACTAAAGGAATTGATTTCGAAACGTACGAAATTGGTTGCTGTAACTCATGCTTCCAATGTACTTGGGACAATCAACCCAATTAAAGAGATTGCAGAAATCGTTCACAATGCCGGAGCATTGATTTGTGTAGATGGCGTTGCCTACGCGCCACATCGGCAAGTCAACGTTCAGGAATTGGATGTCGATTTTTATGTTTTTAGCTGGTATAAAACCTACGGCCCTCACCTCGCGGTAATGTATGGCAAGTATGATTTACTTTATGAAATGAAAGGCATCAACCATTATTTCTTCGTAAAAAAGGATGTGCCATATAAGTTTCAACCCGGAAATTTCAATTTTGAACTCACCTATAGCCTCCTGGGAATCACCGAATATTTCGGGGAATTCTACCGGCAGCATTTCCGAAGTACAAAAAAATTGGATACTCCTGAAAAACTTGCTAAATGCTTCGATATCATCGCCAGGTATGAGGAAAAGATAAGCGCTCCTTTATTGACATACCTAAGAGAAAATCCTGATATCAGGATTATTGGTTATCCTGAAGCAGATGGAAACAGGAGAGTTCCAACCATCTCATTTGTACATTCCTCCCTAAAAAGCAATGAAATCGTAAAACAGGTTGATGAGTTTCGCATAGGAATTAGATTTGGGGATTTTTACGCAAAGAAACTTATCCAGGATCTTGGACTGGAAGAGAAAAACGGCGTGGTGAGAATTAGCCTGGTGCATTACAATACCGCCGATGAAGTAAAAAAACTAATTGGGGTTTTAAAAAAGATCCTATAAACAAATAAGCCACGATTTCAATTTCGAATCGTAGCTTATTTGTTTATAGGATCTTTTTTAAAACCCCAATTAGTTTTTTTACTTCATCGGCGGTATTGTAATGCACCAGGCTAATTCTCACCACGCCGTTTTTCTCTTCCAGTCCAAGAT
>DATISX010000191.1:0-3857 GCA_035468275.1 Salegentibacter sp. | reverse complement strand
TCTGTTTCGGATAGACTAGTGTAATTTCTTTTTGTCTCTTTCTTTACCGAATTAAAATAAGGTAAGATTTCCCCACTTTCATAAGTCTTCACAATATGCGGATGTACATAATAACTTCGGCATACTGCTCTCGTGTTGCCTAGCCCTGTTGCCGCAGTGTCGAGAGCCGCCAGTAGATTCTTTTTATTCTCTTTTTCTTCAGCATTATGTCCAAGTTCATTCAAGGTCTCGAAGAAAATTTTAGAGGCACTCCAGGTCCTGAAATCCTTGGCAGAAAACTTATCCCCACTTATTTCGTGAATATACTCATTGACCATCCCGCTGTCTATGCTTTGCTTTTGTCCTGTTTCGTCATAGAATTTGAATAACTCCCATCCGGGGATCTCCTCGCATTGGTTGATGAGTTTTATAAGCTTCTTATTTTTTAGGGTAATTGAATGTTCTTTACCCTTTTTACCTATGAATTCAAACTTCACCATGTTCTTATAGGTCTTTAGATGTTTATTTCTGAAAGTTGACAGACCATAAGTTTTATTCTCCCTGGCGTAATATTGGTTGCCAATCCGGATGTGGGTTTCCTCCATTAGACGAATGATGAGGGCAAGGACTTTTCTCTGCTTCATATCAGGAAGCTGGAGATCGCGTTCAACCCTCCGGCGCATCTTTGGTAAGGCTTCACCGAAAGCTGCCATCTTAAAGAATTTGGTTTCATTTCGAATCTTAGACCACATAGGATGGTACATATATTGTTTGCGATTCTTTTGATCCCTGCCAATAACCTGCAAATGGCTATTTTGATAATGAGAGATCTTAACCTCACTCCAGGCCGGAGGAATTACTAATTTTTTGATTCGCTCAATGGTCTCGGCATCAGCCAGGCGCACTCCCTTTTTATGATAAGTAAACCCGCGACCATGTTTTTTCCGCAATATAGAAAGTTGTCCTTCTGAGACATACCGGAGGTTGGTAAGATTTACAGCTTCGTAGGGATCTTGCAAAATGAGGTTTACCTCTTCAGGAGTAATGATCATTGCTACTTTTTTAATAAACATTAAAAATATGCCTAAATCTCCTTCAGCTGTAATAAAGCTTTGATAAAGTTAAATTAAGGAAAACAAAAAGCCTTCTCCGCTTTTACGGAAAAGGCTTTATTTCTAAAGTAGAATTTCTTTCTATTTAAAATAGCTGAAATTCTGCCCTTCCTCGATCTTCAATAAACTCTCATAGATGAGGTTGATCACGTTTTCCACATCATTTTTGTGAACCATCTCCACCGTGGTATGCATGTATCTTAGCGGAAGAGAGATTAGAGCCGAAGGTACTCCGCCGTTGCTGTAGGCGAAGGCATCTGTATCGGTTCCGGTAAACCTTGAGTTAGCTGCTCGCTGAAAAGGAATTTGTTTCTCTTCGGCGGTTTCAATAAGTAGTTCTCTTAGATTATTCTGAACCGCCGGCGCGTATGCGATCACCGGACCTGCTCCAATTTTTGCAAAACCATTGGTTTTCTTCTCGATCATTGGAGTAGTGGTGTCGTGGGTAACATCGGTCACTATGGCAACATTGGGTTTAATACGCTGAGTGATCATTTCTGCTCCTCGCAAACCTATCTCTTCCTGCACCGAATTGGTCACATATAATCCAAAAGGTAGTTTTTTCTTATTTTCTTTTAATAATCGCGCAACCTGGGCGATCATAAATCCACCAATTCTGTTATCCAGCGCACGGCAAACGAATTTATTTTCATTCAGAATAAAGAAATCGTCTGGATAGGTAATTACGCAACCTACATGTACCCCCAGGTTTTCAACTTCTTCTTTGGTAGAACAGCCCACATCTATACAGATATTGTTCATCTTTGGAGCTTCCTCTTTTTCTTTATCTCTTGTATGAATAGCCGGCCAGCCGAATACTCCTTTTACAATTCCGTTTTTTGTATGAATATTTACGCGTTTTGAAGCTGCGATCTGATGGTCGCTTCCACCGTTTCTTACAACATATATTAGTCCGTCGTCGGTGATGTAATTCACATACCAGGAAATTTCGTCGGCATGTCCTTCGATAACTACTTTAAAAGGGGCATCAGGATTGATCACTCCAACCGCCGTCCCATAGATATCGGTAATAAACTCATCTACGTAAGGTTTTAGATATTCCATCCATAACTTCTGACCTTCAGCCTCATATCCGGTTGGGGCGGCATTATTAAGGTATTTCTCCAGGAAGTCCATGGATTTTTTATTCAGTATTTTTGCTTTGTCCATATTAATTAAAATTTGGACGAATTTAATAAGAATTAGGCGGATGACAACCCCAGATTCATTAATTTTGGAATGGTTTTGGCTTATTGATTCCCGAAATAATTTCTGATGACAAAAAGGCTTTTTATACTATTTCTACTGATAAGTTCCGGGTTAGTCGCACAGGAGGATACTACCAAGGTGGATACCCTCCAAAAGCGTTATATGATAATTCTGGGAGACACCATTCCCCGGGAAGCTATAGACCTGGATGAGGTAGTAATTCTTAAAGATCTTAAATTCCAAAATCTTGAAGAAAGACGCCGTTATCTTATATTAAGGAGGAAGACAAGAAAAGTTTATCCATATGCCAAATTGGCCTCTGAAAGGCTATTATCTTTAAATAGCAGGCTTGACGAGATTCAGTCGAAGGGCGACAAAAAACGCTATACCAAGATCGTCCAGGATTATATCGAAGAAGAATTTTCCGCTGAATTGAAAAAGCTAACCCGTACAGAGGGACAGATTCTGATTAAGCTCATTCATCGTCAAACCGGAACCACGGCCTTTAATTTGGTGAAAAATTTAAAAAGTGGCTGGCGGGCATTCTGGTATAATACTACGGCCAGTATGTTTGATATTTCGCTGAAAGAAAGATATGATCCCCAAAATAACCATGAAGATTATCTAATCGAAGACATTCTTCAGCGCTCTTTTAACCAGGACGTGCTGGAGCGACAAGCTTCAGCCCTGGACTTTAAATACGTAGAGCTCACCGATAAATGGACGAGGCCACGACAGCGGGTGCAGTAGGGCGTAAACTGATTTTTTATTTATTCTGAAATTATAACCACTTTCTTTCGACTAAAGTCTTTGGTTTCTAAGCTCTTAAATTTTCGATTTAAGTTTTCTTTAAAAAACTCTTATTTTTTACTTGCGGGGCTGAAAAAGCCCTGTATATTTGCAGCCGCTTACAAGGATAACGAGAGTTGTGGAGTAGGCGGGAGTTCTTTAAAAATGTAGATTAAGAGAAGGTTTTGAAAGCTTTTTCGGGGTGATAAAAAAAACAACATTTTTTTCTTGCCGGAAAGAAAAAGCGTAGTATATTTGCACCCGCAAAAACACTAAGCGAAACGTTCTTTTTACACTGAAATTTACTTTACAATTTTACAAAGATTTTATTTGGAGGTAAAGGAAAAACAGTTGTATATTTGCAGCCGCTTTGACAGCAAACGAGTTCACGAAATATACTGAAAAGAAATCCCGGGTGGGTAAGTAAAGAGAGAGGTTCGAGTCCTTTGGTTTCAACAAGAAAAGACGCTTCGAAGTTCGAAGGTTTTCTCCCCTTTTTAGGGGGAGATGTCCGCAGGACAGAGGGGGTCTAAGTTCATTGATTTATTGAATTGACAGCGCGTATATAGTCGCTTGAGTCATTTCCGCGAAGGCGAAAATCTTAAGAGAGACTATTTACAAATAATTTAGAATTAAGACTAGACTAGTCGTCTTTGAGTGCAGACTTTGGATAGTTGTTATTATATTTAAGAAACAACGATGAAGAGTTTGATCCTGGCTCAGGATGAACGCTAGCGGCAGGCCTAACACATGCAAGTCGATGGGTAA
>DATISX010000190.1:0-7688 GCA_035468275.1 Salegentibacter sp. | reverse complement strand
AGTCACCTGAAATAAGGAGAAACAGAAGGATTATTCTATTTTAATGAAGTCTTATCCTTTAAGAACTTCAGCTACTTTTTTACCTATTTCAGCAGGAGAATCCACAACGTGAATTCCGTTTTCTTTAAGAATCGCTTTTTTGGCCTGAGCGGTATCTTCGCTTCCGCCAACAATAGCTCCGGCGTGACCCATTGTACGGCCTGCAGGTGCGGTTTCCCCGGCAATAAAACCAATTACAGGTTTTCTATTACCGTCTTCTTTGATCCATTTAGCGGCATCAGCCTCAAGCTGCCCACCTATCTCACCTATCATAACAATGATTTCGGTTTCATCGTCATTCATCAATAATTCCACCGCTTCTTTAGTAGTGGTTCCAATAATTGGATCTCCTCCAATTCCGATAGCTGTAGTAATTCCAAGACCTTGTTTTACAACTTGATCTGCGGCTTCGTAAGTTAATGTTCCTGATTTAGATACAATCCCAACAGTTCCTTTTTTGAAAACGAAACCAGGCATAATACCAACCTTAGCCTCACCCGGAGTGATCACTCCAGGACAGTTAGGTCCAACAAGTCTGGTATCTTTATTCTTAATATAATTTGAAGCCTTAACCATATCGGCCACAGGAATACCTTCGGTAATTGTAATGATTACTTTAATTCCTGCATCTGCAGCTTCCATTATCGCATCGGCAGCAAAAGCCGGTGGTACGAAGATTAGAGATACATCGGCGCCGGTTTCTTTTACTGCATCAGATACGGTATTAAAAACCGGACGGTCCAGGTGTTTTTGACCACCCTTTCCCGGAGTAACTCCTCCAACTACGTTGGTTCCGTATTCTATCATTTGCTCGGCGTGGAAAGTACCTTCACTTCCGGTAAATCCCTGCACGATTATCTTTGAATTTTTATTGACTAAAACGCTCATAAATATTTATTTTTTGCGATAACAAAAGTAGGTTTTTAAAAATAAAACCTAAAGTTTTTTAGTGGTTAATTACAGGAGATATCAACGGATTCAGGCGAAACAAATGAAATTTCTAATCTTGAGACCAGGGTTGTTCATTCACTTCTTCCCCAAGCTGACTTATTTGCACTCCGCGATAGAGTTTATCATCTTTTAATTCCCAGAAAGCCATAAAATGTGCCAGTGGCATTTCTTCATCAGGGTTTTCTATGGTTCTTACATGGTAAGTGAATTGAATAGCTACTTTTCCGTTTTCAGAAAGAATGTTTTCCACCTCCGCTCTTAAAGAATCATAAGACTGCGCTAATTGAAGACTTATAGCCTCAAATTCATCGAGGTTAAGCTTTTTAAGGCCGGTTGTTCCATACCAGGAGAGTTCGACCTCCGGATGAAGGTATTCCCTCAGGACCTTTTCATTCTGATAAAAATCGGAAGTGTAAAAATTCTCAACAATTTTTTTTCCGCTTAAACCCATAATCAGCTATTTTAATTTTTGGAGTAATTTAGGCAATTGCCTTAAAAGAGCCAACTCTTTTAATTTAGCTCTGGCCTCCATCGCAGGATTACCCGTGTAAACAGTATTTTCTTTGGTAGACTTTGTAATTCCGGCTTTCCCCATCATCACCCCGCCTTTCTTTACGACAATTCCACTGCGGAATCCAGCCTGACCCCATATGGTTACCTCATCCTCAATTACCACTGCACCGGCAATTCCTACTTGTGAAGCGATAAGGCACTTTCTACCAATAATGGTATCATGCCCAACCTGAATGAGATTGTCCAGCTTTGTTCCTTCCTTTATGGTGGTATCACCAGTTACTCCTTTATCAATGGTACAATTTGCACCAATATCTACATTGTTTTCAATCACCACGCGTCCTCCTGAAAGCAATTTGTCAAAACCTTCCGGCCTGTTCTTATAATAAAAGGCATCTCCACCAAGTACAGACCCCGAGTGGATAGTCACATTATCTCCAATAATTGTATTATCGTAAATACTTACATTGGCATGAATAAGGCAATTTTTACCTATCACTACATTATTTCCGACAAATGCATTAGGCTGAATAATAGTCCCCTCTCCGATTTTAGCTGAATCTGCGATAGATTTAGTAGCTTTTATGAAGGGTTTGAAATACCGGGTTAATTTATTGAAATCCCGAAATGGATCATCTGAAATAAGCAAGACTTTGCCTTGCGGAGCTTCTACTTTTTTATTGATCAATACAACCGTTGCTGCAGAGTTCAGAGCTTTATCGTAATATTTGGGGTGGTCTACAAACACGATATCCCCCGGAGTAACCACGTGAATCTCGTTCATGCCTGTTACCGGAAAATCGGCCGCACCTACAAATTCACAATCAAGAATTGTGGCTATTTGCTGCAAACTGTGTGTTTGAGAAAATTTCATCTTTGATACATTAAAGAAAAAAACCAGGCAAAATTTCCTGGTTTTTTGTTTTGTAAATATAAGCCTTATTCTTTTATCCTTTCCTTATAGGTTCCTTTTTCAGTTTCGATCTTGATCTTATCTCCTTCATTTATAAATAACGGAACATTAACCTCGGCCCCGGTTTCTACAGTTGCCGGTTTTGTAGCGTTTGTAGCTGTATTTCCTTTTACTCCGGGTTCGGTATGAGTTACTTCCAGCACCACACTCGCAGGCATTTCTACTGAAAGTGGCATATTATCTTCAGTATTGATAATAACCGTAACTACTTCCCCTTCCTTTAAAAGTTTAGGCTGATCCAATGCAGATTCAGAAAGTCGAATCTGGGTGTAGTCCTCCACATTCATGAAATGATAGAATTCCCCGTCATTATACAGAAACTGAAATTTATGAGTTTCAACTCTTACATCTTCAATTTTATGTCCTGCCGAAAAAGTGTTATCTATAACTTTTCCCGTGGTAACACTTTTTAATTTGGTACGAACAAAGGCCGGACCTTTTCCTGGTTTTACATGTAGGAATTCAACAATTTTAAATATATCGTGATTGTATCTAATACACAATCCATTTCTGATGTCGCTGGTACTTGCCATAATTCTGATTTTTTTAGTTTGAACTGGCGTATCCTTTCATGATACCCCGTTGTGAGTTTTTAATGAATTCAAGGATCTCATCCCGTTCTGCAGTTGCCTGCATTTCACCCTCAATAATTGCCACGGCTTGAGAATTATTGTAATTTTTCTGATAAAGTATACGGTAAATATCCTGAATCTCTCTAATCTTTTCTGTGCTGAAGCCTCTTCGTCGAAGGCCTATGGAATTAATTCCAACATATGACAAGGGTTCCCTTCCTGCCTTCACGAATGGTGGAACATCTTTTCTAACCATGGAACCACCGGTAACAAAAGCGTGGTTCCCAATACTGCAAAACTGCTGAATTGCTGCCATCCCGGCAAGAATAACATAATCCCCAACATTAATATGGCCTGCAAGGGTACTGTTATTAGAAAAGATACAGTTATCGCCTACAATACAATCGTGAGCAATATGGCAATATGCCATTATCCAGCAATTGTTTCCAACTACCGTCTTCATACGATCTGCAGTACCGCGATTTATAGTTACACATTCCCTAATGGTGGTATTATCTCCAATTATGGTAAGGGTATCTTCGTCGTTAAATTTTTTATCCTGCGGAACTGCGGATATAACGGCTCCCGGGAAAATACTACAGTTTTTTCCTATTCGGGCACCTTCCATTATGGTTACGTTAGAACCAATCCAGGTGCCTTCTCCTATCACCACATTATTATGAATGGTTGTGAAAGGTTCGATCACTACATTTTTGGCAATTTTAGCTCCCGGATGTACATATGCTAAAGGTTGGTTCATAATATTATTTCGATTTTACAATTTGCGCCATAAGCACCGCTTCGGTAGCCAATTTACCATTTACATAGGCGTAACCTTGCATTTGGCAAATCCCCCTGCGGATGGGAGCTAATAATTCAAGTTTAAAAATTAAAGTATCTCCCGGCACAACCTGTTGTTTGAACCTTACATTATCAATTTTCATGAAATAAGTAAGATAATTTTCCGGATCAGGGACCGATCTCAATGCAAGAATACCTCCAGTTTGGGCCATAGCCTCCACCTGAAGCACACCGGGCATTACAGGTTTCCCCGGAAAATGGCCAACGAAGAAGGGTTCATTCATTGTCACATTTTTCATCCCTATTACGCAGGTTTCCGTACAGGAATAAATTTTATCTACTAAGAGGAATGGCGGCCTGTGAGGCAGAATATCCATTATATCATTAACATCCATTAACGGCGGAATATCCGGATTGATCTTCGGAACATTATTCCTTTTAGCCGCTTTAATAATTTTTGCCATCTTTTTAGCAAATTGGGTATTTACATGATGACCCGGTTTGTTGGCAATTACTTTACCTTTAATTCTTGTGCCAATAAGGGCAAGATCCCCTATTACATCAAGCAGTTTATGACGAGCAGCTTCATTGGGGTAATGTAGCGTAAGGTTATCCAGAATTCCATTAGGCTTAACCGAAATTTCCTTTCGATTAAAGGCCACACGAAGTTTCTTCATCGTTTCCTCGCCTATTTCCTTATCAACGTATACGATAGCATTGTTTAAATCACCACCTTTTATAAGACCGTGATCGAGAAGAGACTCCAGTTCGTGCAGGAAACTAAAAGTCCTGGCATCAGCAATTTCCTCTTTAAATTCTGAAAGATGATTAATGCTGGCGTTTTGGGTTCCAAGAACTTTGGTGTCAAAATCTACCATAGCGGTTACCTGGTATTCTTCGGCAGGCATTACAATAATCTCGCTTCCCGATTTCTCATCGTGGTAGCAAATAACTTCATCTACTTCAAATTCCTCCCGGAAAGCATCCAGTTCCTTAATACCGGCTTTCTCCAGAGCTTCTACAAAAAATTTGGATGACCCGTCCATTATTGGAGGCTCAGAGGCATTAAGCTCCATTATAAGGTTATCTATCTCGAGTCCCACACAGGCGGCAAGCACATGTTCTGAAGTTTGGATGGCAACCCCGTTTTTCTCAAGGTTTGTACCACGTTGGGTATTTACAACATAGCTAACATCGGCTTCCACTTCTGGCGCTCCTTCCAAATCTATTCTTTTGAATACATATCCGGTGTTTTCAGGAGCAGGTTTAAAAGTGATTGTTACTGCCTGGCCAGTATGAAGGCCAACCCCCTCCAGGGAGACTTCTCTGTTTATAGTTGTTTGCTTAGAAACTTTTTCAGCCATTATTTTCAATTTTTTTCTTTAGTTGCTCAATGCTGTCAACTATTTTGGGCAAATTTTTAAAATGTATATAAGATTTATAGTAATCGTTATAACCAATGGCCGGGCTTCCCTGTAAAGTTTCACCATCTTTCAGATTTCGGCCAATTCCAGATTGGGCCTGAATCCTAACCCGATCTCCAATAATTAAATGACCGGCAATTCCAACCTGACCTCCTATGAGAC
This sequence comes from Salegentibacter sp., assembly GCA_035468275.1. GTDB lineage: Bacteria > Bacteroidota > Bacteroidia > Flavobacteriales > Flavobacteriaceae > Salegentibacter. The sequence goes on along the minus strand of DATISX010000190.1, from coordinate 2,253 downwards.
AATTTTTTCCGATTTTGGTAGATCCGGCAATACCTGTTTGGGCAGCGATTGCGGTATGCGCTCCAATTTCTACATTATGAGCTATTTGAATCTGGTTATCCAGTTTAACGCCTTTCCTGATTATTGTTGATCCCAGGGTGGCCCTATCTATTGTAGTCCCCGCGCCAATCTCCACATCATCTTCAATAATTACATTTCCAATTTGGGGAACCTTGGCATATTTTCCATCCTCTTCAGGACTAAAACCAAAACCATCTGCTCCCACAATAACCCCGCTATGGATTACACAATTGCTCCCCACAACACAATCTGAATAAATCTTAACTCCCGAAAAAAGAATTACATTATCTCCAATCTTTACATTATCTCCAAGATAAACATTGGGATAAACCTTTACATTGTTGCCCATCTTCACGTTCTTACCTACATAAGAAAATGCTCCCAGGTAAATATCTTCTCCATATTCCACATCTTCTGAAATGAAACTGGGTTGTTCAATCCCGGTTTTGTTTAACTTGACCTGATTGTAATACTCCAAAAGTTTTGTAAAAGCTTTATACGCGTCTTTTACTTTTATAAGAGTTGTGCTGATAGGTTGATCGGCCTCAAAGTTTTCATTAACAATGGTTATTGAAGCTTTTGTAGAATATATATAGGGAGTATATTTAGGATTGCTTAAAAAAGTTAAGGCGCCTTTAGTGCCTTCTTCGATCTTTGCCAGTTCAGAAACCTCTGCTTCAGGATCGCCTACAATCCTGCCTTCAAGTATCTCTGCTATTTGTGATGCGGTAAATTTCATTCTGGCAAAAGTAAAAAAAATGGTTTAATGTTTCGTCTTGGGGTAACATATATAATATTTAACCACGGTTTTAGAAAGAGCTTCAAGATTTAACTGATCTGAAACCTTTGCTACATCACTGGTTTTTCCGTTTTTATGAAGAATATTAATATTATTCTTTTCGCTCTTATAGGCAAGGTTCGCGATCTCTCCACTAAACACAAAGTAATTTGCCTCTTTTTCTGAAATATTATATTTCTTCTGAAGTTGCTCCCGGTGTTTTTCCATTTTCGCTTTGGAAGGTTTTTTCTTTTTGATTTTCACTTTAAGCAAATCCCGGTTTATAATCATTCCGCATAAATTGCTTAAAACAAAATCATCGCAATCCATCCATTCTTTCATCGCCATAATGATATCATAATCATCAAGCCGGGAAAAAACATCAAGAGTTCCTTTATCAAAATTCTCTCGGCTTACCTTATTATTTAAGAAATACATGAGGGCTTTACTTGCATGCAACTCCGCTCCCTCGTCAATTAATTCTTTTGCTCTTTTCAGAACCCTGATGAGCAATTGTTCTGCAACCAAACTGGTTTTATGAAGATAAACCTGCCAGTACATAAGTCGGCGGGCTACCAGGAATTTTTCAACGGAATAGATCCCTTTTTCCTCAACTACCAGCTCCCCGTTTACCACATTCAGCATAGTGATAAGACGTTCACTGTTTATATTTCCTTCAGCAGCACCGGTGTAAAAGCTATCTCGTTTCAGATAGTCAAGCCTGTCCATATCCAGCTGACTCGACACCAGCTGATTCATAAATTTCCGTTCATACGCACCTTTGAATATCTGAATCGCCAGCGTTAAACTTTGGTTAAAGTCCCGGTTGATTTCTTCCATAAAAAGCAATGATATACTTTCGTGATCGATGCCCTCAACGATACTGTGCTCCATAGCATGCGAGAACGGGCCGTGGCCTATATCATGCAGAAGAATAGCAATTTGCAAGGCCTCTTCTTCGGCTTCGGAAATTTCCACCCCCTTAAACCGTAGAATCCTAATTGCTTTTTGCATAAGATGAACACAACCGATGGCATGATGAAACCTTGTGTGATGGGCGCCGGGATAAACCAGATATGATAATCCCATTTGAGAAATACGGCGTAATCTTTGAAAGTAAGGATGTTCAATAAGGTTAAAGATCAGCTGACTTGGGATGGTAATAAATCCGTAAATTGGGTCGTTTAATATTTTAAGTTTGTGTGGAGATGCCAAGCCTTATTTTCTTTAATTTAAAACAAATATACATATATGAATAATATCAAAATATTGTGGGTAGATGATGAGATCGATATGCTGAAACCACATATCCTTTTCCTGGAAAATAAAAATTACGAAGTCACTACCTGCAAAAGTGGAACTGAAGCTTTAGAACAAATTGAAAAGGAGAATTTTGATATTGTTTTTCTGGATGA
>DATISX010000189.1:0-8436 GCA_035468275.1 Salegentibacter sp. | reverse complement strand
TATAATAAAAACTGGGACAAAGCCATTGAATATTACCGCGAGCTCGTGGATAGGAATCCTGATTCAGCCGAATATCATTTTAAATTAGGTGGCGCCCTTGGAATGAAAGCCATGGAAGGCTCAAAGTTTCAGGCTGCTCTTCTGGTTAATGAGATCAAAAAATCATTGCTATCCGCTTCTGAACTTGATACAGAGCATACGCAGGCAAGAAGGGCGCTGGCAGAATTTTACATGCAGATTCCTTCCTTCATCGGAGGAGGTAAAAATGCCGCAATGGAATATGTAGAAGAGCTCGAGCAAATCAATAAGTTAGATGCGCATTTGGCCAAAGCATATATTTATAAAATTGAAGAAGAACAGGAGGAGTTTCAAGAAGAAGTAGAGAAGGCCATTGAGCTCGCCTCTGCCAATCCAGAATTGATTACCAGCAATAATACGAATTATGAATTGGGAGAAGGAGGGGCTACTTTAGGTATTTTTCCAGATAAATCTTCAAAATTTCTGGCAGATTATATTGCTAATTACGGATATAAAGATCTTAAATCCCCGGCCTATGCCTATCTGCACTTGGCGCGCATAAAGGCTTCACAGAACAATAGGGAGGAAGCACTAAAAAATATCAATCTGGCCATTAAAAATAAGGCCATTTTTCCGGAGGCTGAAAAAGAAAAATTGCGGATCCTGCAAATGTAAACCGGCCTTAATTTCCGGGCTTAAATAAGTATATTTGCAAAAAATTTCAGCTTTATGAATCTGCACTTTATCGCGATTGGTATAGGTGCAATGCAAAGCCTTGCCATTGCACTTCAGAAAAAAAGATATCAAATTAGCGGAAGCGATGATGTTATTGAGGGACCCTCCAAAATCGCCCTGGAAAAGCATAATCTCTATCCTGAAGAATTAGGTTGGTTCCCCGAAAAAATAACTCCTGATCTGGATGCCGTAATTCTGGGAATGCATCTCAAAAAGGATAACCCCGAATTAAAAAGAGCGCAGGAACTGGGCTTAAAAATATATTCCGTTCCTGAATATTTATATGAAGCTGCTCAGAACAAAACTCGCGTCGTAATTGCCGGAAACCAAGGTAAAACTATCATTACTGCAATGGTCTTACACGTGATGAAATACCATGGGAAAGAGGTGGATTATATGATGGAAACACATATGCCGGGCCTCGAAAATTCCCTGAATCTTACCGAGGAAAACGATTTTATTGTAATTGAAGGGGATGATTCTTTTGCTTCCGTGATTGATGACAGACCTAAATTTCACCTATACCAACCTAATATAGCTTTGTTAAGCGGGATCACCTTGGAACGCACCAATGTTTCTTTAACTTACCTGGAGCATTTCCAGATTTTTATTAATTCAATAGTAAATGGCGGGATCCTGGTTTATAACGAAGAGGATGAACAGGTAAAAGACCTCGCTGAAAATACTGAAAATCCTATTAGAAAACATCCATACTCCACTCCGGAATATCATGTTGAAGATGATACTTTTATTCTGGATACCCCTGAAGGGGAAATGCCCCTGGAGATTTCCGGAGCTTCTAATATGAATAATCTTGCCGGAGCAAAATGGATCTGCCAGCATATGGGGATTGATGAAGATGATTTCTACGAAGCGATCATCGACTTTCAGGATGCTGTAAAAATTTAGAAGAATACTTCATAAGTAACTCAATTCCAGTCTAATTGTTAGGGATATAAAAGTATTTTTTATCTTTAACAAACGATGGAAAACGAACAGCAAACAAATTTCAGTATTAAAAATTGGGCCGAGGACGATCGTCCCAGGGAAAAACTGCTCCAGAAAGGTAAATTGAGCTTAAGCGATGCGGAACTGATCGCGATTCTAATAGGTTCTGGGAGTCCAAAAGAAAGTGCCGTGCAATTAAGTAAGCGAATCCTTGCCTCAGGAAAGAATAATTTAAGCGAATTAGGAAAGCTATCCGTTCAACAGCTCTGTAATTTTAAGGGAGTGGGGCCGGCAAAAGCGGTTAGCATAATTGCGGCTCTGGAACTTGGTCGAAGACGTCGCATCGAAGAAGCTTTAGAGCGAAAAAAAATCACCTCCAGCGCTTCGGTTTTTGAATTGATGCAACCGGTTATTGGCGAACTTCCACACGAAGAATTCTGGATAATCTATTTGAATAATTCTAATAAAGTTATTGAACAACTTCAGCTTAGTAAAGGAGGAATCACGGGAACTTTAGTAGATGTGCGCTTAACGCTGAAAAAAGCCCTTGAACTGGCCGCCACCTCTCTGATTCTGGTGCATAATCATCCATCAGGAACTTTATTAGCAAGCGAACCCGACAAGCAACTTACGCAGAAACTAAAAACTGCTGCTCAGAGCCTCGATATTAAAGTGCTGGACCACGTTATTGTTACCGAAAACTCCTATTTTAGCTTTGCCGATGAAGGTGTGCTATAAAAACCAGGAATGCTTTTAATTTATACCCAGAAAATTACTCCAAGGATCATCTATATTTTTAAGCATATTTGCACAAATATGCTGGGCATTTCTATTCGGTTTACCTCCAAAATTGAAGAATTTATAGCTCACGAAGGGATGAAGCTTTCCTATGGAAAACAAGCCTTGGGGAATGAGCTTTTTATTCAGAATACCGGACTGCTTATGGAGCAGGGACTTTCTGAAGTAGATATAAAAGTGCAACCCTGGGGAGAGAGTATTTGCTTTTTCCCTGCTACCGAAAAAAGCGATCTACCTTTCGATATTTTTGCTGCGTCTTTTTACCTTTTAAGCAGGTATGAAGAATATTTACCTCATGTAAAGGACAAATACGGAAGATTCCCGGCCTCTGAGAGTTTTGCGGAACAGGAGGGTTTTCTTCAGAAACCGGTTGTTGATGTCTGGGCGTTTAAATTCCATGAGATCCTGCGCCAACGTTTTCCTTCTTTAAACGCAAAAAAGCGAAGTTTTAATATTCAGACTATACTTGCTGTTGAACATGCTTTCAGTTATAAAAATAAAGGCTTTGTACGGAGTTTCATCGGGGGGCTATCAGATCTATTTAAACTGCAATTCGGGAAGGTTTTGGATAGAATTCAGGTGTTGGTGGGACTTAAGACAGATCCTTTCAACATTTTTGAGGATTTAATTGAACTCATTAAACAACACAAATTACAAATGCTGTTCATGTTCCAATTAAGTGATTTTTCGATATATGACCGGAATATTAATCCTAACAGGATGTCGCATAGATCCGTAATTAAATACGTGGCAGATTATACAAGGGTTGGTTTACTGTTAGGTCATGATGCGTTGCGGGATATAAGGATATTGAAAAAAGAAAAACGAAGATTAGAAGATATCGTTCATTCTCCACTTCTTGCGGCAATAAACACCAAATATAATCTTACACTGCCTGAGCATTATAATAATTTAACCGAGTTGGAAATTCCGGAGGATTACTCAATGGGATATCCCGAATCGCACGGATTCAGAGCAGGAACCTGCACACCTTTTTTGTTTTATGATATCAATACCGAGTTAACCACCCCGTTAAAAGTTTTTCCTTATGCTGTTCATTCGAATGTTTTGGAGAAGGAAACACCCGAAAAAATGAAAAGTGAAGTGGCAAAGATGTTGCAGAATGTGAAAGCAGTGGATGGAACTTTTATAGCGGTTTTTAAAAATCAGGACTTTTCAGATTATTCCGATAAAGAACTCTATTATTCATTTTTAAAGCAGATCCATGAAGTTGAATGAAATAGAACACATTTACTTTGACCTTGATCACACCCTTTGGGATTTTGATAAAAACTCCGCACTTGCGTTTGAGCAAATGTTTACCAAAAGAAAACTTTCTCTTAGGATTGAAGATTTTCTTGAGGTGTATGTTCCGGTGAATTACAAATACTGGGAGTTATATCGGGATAATCTGGTAAGCAAAGAAGATTTAAGGTTTGGACGACTAAAAGACAGTTTTGATCTTCTCAAAATCGAGGCTTCAACCCAAACCATTAATGAACTTTCGATAGAATATATTGAATTTCTGCCAGTGAATAATCATTTGCTGGAAGGATCCCTGGAGATACTCAATTATCTAAAGCCGAAATACAAACTTCATATTATAACAAACGGTTTTGAAGAGGTGCAACATAAAAAACTCACCAATTCGGGTATCAGCGATTTTTTTAGCACGGTGACCACTTCCGAAGAAGCCGGAGTGAAAAAGCCGCATGCACATATTTTCGATACTGCACTTAAAAAAGCCAACACCTTACCTTCTAAAAGCCTTATGATTGGCGATAATCTCGAAGCCGATGTTAAAGGTGCCCGGGATTTTGGGATGAGCACAATCTATTTTGATTACTACAAAAAGAATGCGGATGTCGGTGAAATTCAAATTCAAACGTTAAATGAACTAAGGGGTTATCTGTAATAATAATCTTTTGTTAATTTCGTTAGAGGTTATCACCCTCCTAAAACGAAACTAATGTCTCTAATCCCGGGAAAGAATAAAGTTCTCCTATGCCTTGCTTTTTGCCTGGTTATAACCGGATGCGTAAAAGATATTGATCTTGACCAGGCAGAAGAAATAAGTCTTAGCCCCGATATTGATGTAGATCTGCTTATTTATGATGTTGAAGAAGATTATTTTCAGTCTGTGACCGGTGCTTTTCAACCGGTAATCCGGGATACGGTTCGGTTGGAATTTCTTGATGATGACTATATTCAGAAGGATCTTGCAGAAGTTGAATTCTACTTCAAGCATATTAATACGTTTCCTCAAAGTTTCTCGAATACCATAAAATTCCTCTCCAATGCGGGAAGTGAGCAAATTGTTATCCGCTATGAGGTTGCGCCTGGCAGTGCAAATAATCCCGTTGAGACCGATTATACTGAACTTATTGAAGAAAACCGTATAAATTTAATACGAAACTCGATTCAAATGGTAGTTGAGCTGGAAGCCCACCCAAATTCAGAAGAATTTAAAGGGAAATTGGAATTTGCCTCCTCGGGCTTGTTTAAGTTTGAATTTTAAATATGCGATGCTGGCTATTAATTACATTTCTGTTTTGTTTTACCCTGCTTTCAGCACAAAATAAACCCCTGCTTTATAATGTTGATGATCTTCCGCAAAGCTTATTACTCAATCCCGGAACGCGGATAGATTTTATAGGACATGTGGGAATGCCTTTCCTTTCACAAATTCACGTTTCCGCGGGTACCAGTGGAGTGAGCCTTCATGATATTTTCAGGGATGATGGTACAAATATCAACACCCGAATAAGGGAAGCGATGCGCAGTATGACTTCGTATGATCATTTTACGGCTAATGAACAGGTGGAGGTTATTTCTTTAGGCTGGCAGTTGGATAAAAGGAATTACCTCTCAACGGGGATATACCAGGAACTCGACTTCTTCTCTTATTTTCCAAAAGATCTGGCGATACTGGTGAATGAGGGAAATGCAGATTATATTAATGATCCTTTCGATTTTTCCCAGGTAGCTTTTACCGGCGAAATTTTGACGGTCTATCACCTGGGGATTAATCACCAGTTTGACCAACAACTTACCGTAGGTGTTCGCGGAAAATTATATTCCGGAATTTTTAATGCTGAAACCACCGGGAACACCGGAACTTTTACAACGATTAGAACACCCCAGGGACCTAATAAATATCGGCATATTGTGGAGAACATGGATGTTCAGGTGAATACTTCAGGCTTTGCTTCCCTGAATGAAGAGGATGATATGACCGTTCAAGAAGGTACAGCCGAACTGCTTAAACGCTCCTTTTTTGGTGGGAACATTGGAGTAGGGTTGGATATTGGCCTTAGTTATCTGCTTACGGAACAATTTGTGGCTTCTGCCTCAGTTCAGGATCTCGGGCTGATGTTTCAGCGGGAAGATGTGGAAAATTATCATTATTACGGATCCTATCAAACCGATGGTTTGGAACCGCTTTTTCCCGAATTGGATGAAAACGGAAAGGCCCTACCGTATTGGGATGATTTTGAAGATGAGGTGGACAGAAACCTAATAGACAGAACTTATAATGAGGCTTATGTCACCTGGCGGCCTGCAAAATTTAATCTAGCCATGGAATATGGATTCGGGCAGGCTTTTCTTCCTTGTAATTATTTAACCGTTAATAAAGTGCGGTATATGAATCAAATAGGTATGAACCTGTCAGGGGTTTTACGCCCCCGCGGATTTGTTTATTCGTTCACTACTTACTATGATAAGAAAATCACAGAAACCCAACGTTTCAGAATTGCACATACCTTAGATGACTATTCAATTGCAAACCTGGGATTGATGTATTCGGCTACTTTTAATCGTTTTAATTTCTATATTGCAGCTAATAATTTACTTGCGGTTCCCAATCTGGCAAAGGCAAGAGGAGCTTCATTGCAATTGGGAATGCAACTGGTCTTTAAAGACTAAAAACACTAATATTATGAAAAAACTTGCTTTTACCATATTTATGATACTTAGCTTTTCCGCCATGGAAGCTCAAAATCTAAACGACTATAAATACGTGATTGTTCCGGAAAGCTTTGATTTCTCAAAAGAGAAAAATCAGCATCAGTTAAATTCTTTGTTGAAATTTCTTTTGGAAAAAGAAGGCTTTGAAACCCTGATGAAAAATGAAACTCGTCCTGAAGATCTTCAGCAGGATAATTGCAAGGCATTAATTGCTGATGTTATTGAAGATTCAGGACTATTTACCACCAAAATGCGAATCACGTTCGAGGATTGCCGTGGCAATTTGATCTTTTCTTCTGAAGAGGGGACCAGTCGTGAAAAAGAATATAAAATAGCCTGGCATGAAGCCTTGAGACAAGCTTTTGTATCGGTTGAAGCTATGAATTATAAGTATAATGCAGATGCTACTCCTACAATTCCTATCACGCCCGAGACTCCTCAAATAGAGGAGGAAGCAGAAGTTGCTGCTGAAATCCCTGAGGAAGAAAAAACCATACCCGAAAGTACGGCAGAACCCGAAGCAATCGCTTCAAAGGAAAATGTTTCCGAAGAAAAGAAAACTGGAAACCTGAATTTCGAAAAAGATGGAACTAATTTTCAGCTTCAGGAAAACGAGAATGGTTACGCCCTGTATCAAAAAGACATGAGTGAACCCTTCGCTTTGCTTATCCGTTCGCAGGAAAGAGAAAGTTATATTTATAATTCGGTAACCAAACAAGGTATCGCAACTTTTACCAAAGACGGGGATTTGGTGGTTGAACATTTTGATGCAAGTAAGGGCATTTCGGTAAAGACCACTTACAAACTTCAAAAAGATTAATATTTATACTTAGTCTTCCAGCGTTTCTTTAAAAATTCTCTTTGAGCATTTTCGCGAGGATTATTCCCCGGGTCATATAACTGCGTGTTTTTTATCTCATCTGGCAGGAATTCGGCTTCGGTGAAGTTGTTTTCGTAGTTGTGGGCGTATTTATAATCCTTTCCGTAGCCGATGTCTTTCATTAATTTCGTTGGAGCATTACGAATAGCCAATGGAACGGACAAATTCCCGGTTTTCTTTACCAAACTTTGCGCCTGGTTAATGGCCATATACGCTGCGTTGCTTTTTGGCGAGGTGGCCATGTAAGTAGCGCACTGACTTAGAATGATGCGACTTTCAGGGAAACCGATGGTGCTCACAGCCTGGAAAGTGTTATTGGCGATAACCAGAGCGGTGGGATTGGCATTTCCGATATCTTCACTTGCCAGAATGAGCAATCTCCTGGCGATGAATTTAACATCCTCTCCGCCTTCAATCATCCGGGCCAACCAGTAAACGGCCCCATTCGGATCACTTCCTCTTATTGATTTTATAAATGCCGAAACAATGTCATAATGTTGTTCCCCACTTTTATCGTAAAGCACGGTGTTCTGCTGAACTTTTTCCAGAACCAGCTCATTGGTGATCTCAGTGCCTTTTTCGGTGGCATTGATGAGGATCTCAAAAATATTGAGGAGTTTACGGGCATCGCCACCACTTAAGCGTATCAAGGCTTCAGTTTCTATTAATTTAACCTCTCTGGAAGCAATGTGCATATCTTCTTTCATCGCCCGTTTTAAAAGCGCTATAAGATCTTCTTCAGAAAAAGGCTTAAGAATATAAACCTGGCAGCGAGAAAGAAGTGCAGAAATCACCTCGAAACTAGGATTTTCGGTGGTAGCGCCGATTAGCGTGACCCAGCCTTTTTCCACAGCACCTAATAGAGAATCTTGTTGAGATTTACTGAAACGATGGATCTCATCAATAAAAAGAATAGGATTTTTAGTGGTGAATAAGCCGTCTCCTTTCTTAGCTTTTTCAATTACTTCCCGCACATCCTTTACACCGCTGCTAATGGCACTAAGCGTATAGAAAGGCCTGTCAGTCTCATTGGCTATAATATTGGCCAGGGTGGTCTTTCCAACTCCTGGAGGTCCCCAAAGGATGAG
>DATISX010000188.1:0-6411 GCA_035468275.1 Salegentibacter sp. | reverse complement strand
AGAATATAATTCATAATTATGCGGCTTTCGAGATCTCCACAATAGATGGTTTTACTCAGCGAATCCTTCGGAGTTTTGCCAAAGACCTGGGTTTATCGGTAAATTTTGAGATTTCACGAAATACCGATCAAAATCTGCTCGAAGCCGTGGAAGCTTTAATTGCTCAAGCCGGAACCGATAAAACGCTCACAAAAATCCTCACAGAATTTGCCTTAAGTAAAACCGATGAGGAGAAAAGCTGGGATATAACCAAGGATCTCTTTGAAATTTCCCGATTACTCACCAATGAAAACAATCAGCTGCCTTTGTCAAAATTAAAAGGTAAAAGTCTCACCGACTTTGAGAAGTTCTCCAAAAAAATAAAAGCCGAAAAGGAATCAACTAAAGATCTTATTAAAAGTTCTGCGTAAATTTTCTTCGGAATAATGCAGGACCATAATCTGGAATTTTCAGATTTCACCAGAAAATCACTCCCTAATTATTTTCAGAAATTAAAGGAGGAAAAATTCCCTGCAGATTTCTCTTCCCAATGGATAAATAACCTGGAAATCACACCCCTTTATAACAAAACCCAAAAGGAGGAAAAGAAATTGCTGTTAGACAGCCTACAGCCACAGCTTTGTGAAATTTTTCGGGCTTCAGAAAAAGCTATCTATCAACTGGAATTTCTTAGTGAAATAGAAAAAAAGTTGGTACAACTCTCCCTTTTAAACGCCATCAATCAACAGGTTGAAATCATTAAAAAAGAGCGCAACCTTTTGTTGATCTCCGAATTCAACCCGATGATTAGTGCCCAGGTTAAAGACCAACCTGCACCTTTTATATATGAAAAACTCGGCGAACGTTATCAGAATTATTTCATTGACGAATTTCAGGATACCTCTCAAATGCAATGGGAAAATCTGCAACCGCTAGTGGAGCATAGCCTTTCTGCTGAACCAAAATCAGGTGAACCTGCAGGTCTAATGCTGGTTGGAGATGCAAAGCAATCTATTTATCGCTGGCGTGGAGGTAAAGCTGAACAATTTATAGATCTCTATAATCTTCAACAAAAACCTTTCAGCATTGACCAAAAAGTAGAAGATCTCCCCGATAATTATCGCAGTGGGGGTGAAATTGTGAACTTCAACAATAATCTTTTTCAGTATGCTTCGGCTTCTTTGCGGCATCCCAGTTACAGCGAACTTTTTGTGAAAAGTAAGCAAACACCAAAAAAAGAAAATTACGGGTACGTGGAAATCTCATTTATTGAAGCAAATACCAGCGAAGAAGAATTTGAAATATATCCAGAAAAAGTACTTGAGATCATCCAAAATCTTGAAGGGAAGGCTTTCACCAAAAGCGATATCTGTATTCTCACCCGAAGAAAAAAAGAGGGGATCGCCATTGCGAGTTATTTAAGTGAGCAAGGAGTCCCTGTAGTATCTTCCGAAACGCTTTTGGTAGCTAATTCGCCTGCCGTTAATTTCATATTGCATCTACTTTCTTTTTCCATCAATCCGAAGGATGATAATCTTAAGCTGGAATTATTTAATTTCCTTCAGGAAAAACTTCATCTAGAGGAACCACACAAAATTATTAGCGAGAATCTAAGGTTTCACGAAAATGCCTTCTTCAACTGGCTCAAGGAATATGACATCTATTTTAGTCTGGAGGAATTAAAAAACCTTTCCTTATATGAAGCCGCGGAATATATAATCAGAAGTTTTTCGCTGGTAGAAACTTCTGATGCCTATATTCAGTTTTTCCTTGATTATATTTTTGAAACAACTCAGAAGTCGGTTACGGGCATCGCCGATTTACTCGAGCTTTGGGAACAGAATAAAGAAAAGCTTAGCATCGCGGTTCCGGAGGAAGAAAATGCAGTCAAAATAATGACAATTCATTCTTCCAAAGGTCTTGAGTTTCCGGTAGTGATCTATCCTTTTGCTAATTCGGATTTTCAGGATACCCGAATGGATTCCCTATGGTTGGAACTGCCTGAAGCTTTGAATGAAATTCCAGTGAGCTACATTAGCGCTTCAAAGAAAATGCTCAATTGGGGTGATAATGCTTCAGCGGTTTTTCAGGAATTGCTGGACCAGAAGGAACTCGACACCCTTAATGTTTTATATGTCGCATGTACCCGGGCTTCAGAGCAATTGTATATCCTTTCAAAACTGGATACCGATAAAAATGGGATGGAAAATCCTGCTAAGGTTTCCGGATTATTAATAGGTTTCCTAAAACAGGCAGGGAAGTGGGCAGAAGGACAACTCAAGTATACTTTTGGAAATCTTCCTCAACCGCGACTTAAGGAAAATAGCTCCACAAGCCAGGTACAGGAACATTTTTATTCTACTCCTACCGAAAATCAGGCGGTGCATATTGTTACACGTTCGGGTTCTTTATGGGATACCCGGCAGGAGGAAGCCATCGAAAAGGGTGAGATCATCCATGATATTCTCGCTGAAATTAACACCAAAGAAGATGCAGATCATGCTTTGGATCAGGCCGTTCTTGATGGAATAATTACTCAGGAAGCCAAACCAACTATCGCAAAAGTTATCAATTCTGTTATTGATCATCCGGAGTTAAGGGAATTCTTTGAACCTGGAATCTCCAATCTAAATGAGAGAGACATTCTTATAGACAACGGGAAAAGACTCAGGCCAGACAGACTTAACTTTAAAGGTAAAGAGGTGAATATTCTGGATTATAAAACCGGTGGTTTTAAGGAGCAGCACGCAATGCAAATAAATACTTATGCTGAAACTCTGGAAAATATGGGTTTCAAAACAAATAAAAGGATCCTGGTATATATTAACAAGGAGTTAAGCCTTGAGTATGTCTAAAAAAGATGTGTAATTTTGTGAAAAATCAAATAAAATGTACGGAAAAATAAAAGATCATCTTGAAAAAGAAATTCAGGATATAAAAGATAACGGATTATTTAAAAGAGAAAGAATTATTACCAGCCCGCAAGATGCCGTGATTAAAATCTCCACCGGGCAGGAAGTCATAAATTTCTGCGCTAATAATTACCTGGGTTTATCTTCGCATCCCGAAGTTATCCAGGCCGCAAAAGACACCTTGGACTCTCATGGTTTTGGAATGTCTAGTGTAAGATTTATATGTGGTACTCAGGATATTCATAAGGAACTGGAGAAAAAGATCGCCGATTTCTACGGAACCGAAGACACTATTTTATATGCGGCAGCCTTCGACGCCAATGGTGGAATCTTCGAGCCTCTTTTCACTGCGGAAGACGCCATAATTTCCGATTCTCTTAATCATGCTTCTATAATTGATGGAGTACGCTTGTGTAAAGCCGCCCGTTACCGTTATGAAAACGGGAATATGGAGGATTTGGAAAATCAACTCAAAGCAGCCAATGAAAAAGGCGCGCGATTTAAGATTATCGTTACCGATGGCGTGTTTTCAATGGACGGATTGGTAGCACCTCTGGATAAGATCTGTGATCTCGCCGATAAATATGATGCGCTGGTTATGATAGACGAGTGCCATGCAACAGGTTTCATCGGAGAAAATGGAATTGGCACCCTGGAGGAGAAGAATGTTATGAATCGCGTTGATATCATTACCGGTACCCTTGGAAAAGCCCTGGGTGGAGCGATGGGTGGTTATACTACCGCAAAGAAGGAAATTATAGAAATCCTGCGTCAGCGTTCCCGGCCCTATCTTTTTTCAAATTCCCTGGCGCCGGCTATTGTTGGAGCTTCAATTAAGGTTTTTGATATGTTGAAAACCGATTCCTCGCTCCGGAATAAATTAAAAGAAAATACAAAATACTTTAAAAAAGGAATCATGGATGCCGGTTTCGACATAATTGACGGTGATGCCGCAATCGTCCCGGTGATGTTATATGATGCCCAATTGTCACAAACGATGGCCGATAAACTGTTAGAAGAAGGCATTTATGTGATTGGCTTTTTCTATCCGGTAGTGCCTAAAGGTAAAGCCCGCATTCGGGTTCAGCTCTCTGCAGCGCACGAAAAAGAGCATTTAGATAAAGCCATTCAGGCTTTCACTAAAGTGGGGAAAGAGTTGGGTGTGATTTAATTATATCTGAATTTTGTGTTCATTAACAGGTAAAACATAAACGTCAATTTGCCTTGAAATCCCTGAAAAACGCCATTAGACAAGGGTTTATTAAGAAAACTTTATTATTATCCACTTTGTTAATATACAATTTGCGTCTACTTTTGTTAACAATTAACACTTAAAACTAAACTATTGAATATGAAACATCTTAGCAAATTATTAATGGCTGCTATGTTGGTGTTTGGGTTTACTTCGGTAAACGCCCAGGACGCTAACAATCCATGGTCTATTGGTCTTGAAGCCAATGCAGTAGACTTCTATCCTACTGGTGAAGATGCTCCCCTTGGAGGTACCTTCGATCAGTATTTTAATGTAGGTGATCACTGGAATATAATTCCTGCCGTATCAAGAATTTCCGTTGGACGTTACCTTGGTGGTGGATTTGTTTTTGAAGTAGACGGATCAATTAACCAAATTGACAAATATGGAGACATGGGGACCAGTAATCTTTCTTACTATGCCCTTGACGGATCTTTTAATTACAGCCTTCGCGCAATGCTTAATGAGGGTTGGTTAGATCCTGTTGTTGGTATTGGTGGTGGTTACACCCGCATCGGTGATTCGGGAGATCTACCTATTTCAGATTTAAGCGCTGCTACTTTAAACGGTAAAGTAGGTCTTAATTTCTGGTTTAGCGACAACGTAGCACTTACAGTTGAATCTAATTACAAACATGTTTTTGATACCGATATGGCTACGCATTTCCAACATGCTGCCGGTGTGAAATTTATGTTTGGTGGTACTGACACTGATGGTGATGGTATCTACGATAAAGATGACGAATGTCCTGAAACTCCAGGTCTTCCGGAATTCAACGGATGTCCTGATACAGACGGTGATGGCATTGAAGACAGACAAGACGCATGTCCTGATGTAGCTGGCCTTCCTGAATTTGATGGTTGTCCTGATACCGATGGTGACGGAATCCCGGATCCTGAAGATGACTGTCCTGAAGTAGCAGGTCTTGCTGAACTTAACGGATGTCCTGATGCCGATGGCGATGGCGTACCAGATCATGAAGATGACTGTCCAGAAGAAGCAGGTCCAGAAGAAAACAATGGATGTCCTTACGAAGATCGTGATAACGATGGTGTTCTTGACAAAGATGACGAATGTCCTGATACTCCGGGAACCGTAGAAAATAACGGTTGTCCAGAGCCGGATGTTGAAGTTATTTCTGAATTGAATGAGTACTCTAAGACTGTACTTTTCGATCTGAATAAAGCAACTATCCGTTCAGAATCTGAGGAGGCTTTACAGTCAATAGCTGACATTATGGAGGAATATGATAACACAATCTTCCATGTTGAAGGTCACACAGACAGCACAGGTAGCGACGCATATAACCTGCAACTTTCTAAAGAACGTGCAGCTTCAGTAAAAGAATGGTTACAAGAAGCCGGAATTCCAGCCAACAGATTAACTTCTGAAGGTTACGGTGAATCAAGACCAATCGCTGACAATAATACTGCTGCCGGAAGACAGGATAACAGACGTGTTGAGATTTCTTTGGATAAAGACAAGGAAATGAGAAATACAGAAACTGATTCTACCGAAGTAGAGCAATAGAAAGTTAAAAAACTTTATTTGAAAACGCCCCGATTAGTCGGGGCGTTTTTTATTTTTATAACATGATTTCTTTTATATCGCAGGTACTTCAGAAGCTCTTAAAATCAGAGGAAAACATTTCGGAAACCATCTTTATACTTCCCTCAAAAAGAGCCGGGAGTTTCTTGCTGAATGAGCTTTCCAAATTGAATGAAAAGCACCTTTTCGCTCCCAAAGTTTATAGCATTGAGGAGTTTGCTCAAATTATTTCGGGTCTTCAGCCCATAGATAATACAATTTGCTTGTTTGAATTCTATGAAGTTTACCGAAAACTCACACCGGAAGAGGAACGAGAAGATTTTGAAACCTTTACTACATGGGCCCAGACCCTTATTCATGATTTTAACGAGATAGACCGGTATCTTATAGATCATAAGAGCTTTTTTAATTACCTGGCAGGAATTCAGGATATCAACCATTGGTACCTTCAGAACGATAAAACCGAACTGATAGAAAACTACCTTAAATTCTGGCACAAACTTCCCGAATATTATGCAGAGCTAAAAAATAGTCTGCTTTCCAGGAACCTGGGATATCAGGGATTGATCTATAGGGAAGCTGCTTCAGAAATCGAAAAGTATACCTCCACGGTGCCTCAGAAACATGTTTTTATTGGTTTTAACGCCTTGAATAATGCTGAGCAGGAAATCATTCAATATTTGCTGGAACACGGGAAAGCTGAAATTAACTGGGATCTGG
>DATISX010000187.1:0-4338 GCA_035468275.1 Salegentibacter sp. | reverse complement strand
GCTATATTACCGCCTCAATTTAACTTCTATATATAGCTACCTGAATTCCCGTATCGGAAATTATTCTTATAAAACAGGGGCTTCATTTTTTCTTCTGTCCCGAATTGTGGGATCGAGTTTCAGGCTATTTCTTGTGGCCAATGTTCTTCAGCTAATATTATTTGATGGTTTGGGAATTCCATATTATGTAACGGTAACCATGACAATATTTCTAATCTGGCTTTATACATTTAGAAGTGGGATTAAAACAGTGGTTTGGACAGATACATTGCAAACCCTCTTTATGTTATTAGCGCTGGGGGTTACACTGGTGGTGCTTTCAGATGAATTGGGAGTATCCGGGGCGGGAATGATTAATTACCTTTCAGACACCGGCTTAACTCAAATTTTCTTTTTTGAAGATTGGAAGAGCAGTCATCATTTTATAAAACAATTTGTGAGCGGGGCTTTTATTGCCATTGTTATGACGGGACTCGACCAGGATATGATGCAAAAAAATCTAACCTGTAGAAACCTGAAAGATGCCCAAAAGAACATGTTTTCTTTTACCATTGTGCTTACCATAGTAAATATGATGTTCCTTATTCTGGGAGTTTTGCTTACTCAATATGCCGACCTCAACGAAATAGATGCCATAAAAGATGACCTGTTTCCGGCTATTGCTACTAGTGGTGAGTTGGGAATTGGAGTTGCCATTCTCTTTGTATTAGGACTTATCGCTGCCGCTTATTCCAGTGCTGACGGTACTTTAACTGCACTCACTACTTCCTTTAGCTTAGACATCCTGGAAATTGAGAAGCATTACAATGAAGAGAAACAGGTTAGGATCAGAAAGCAGATTCATATTGCCATCTCCATTCTAATGATATTGGTGATGCTGATCTTTAAATATGCGATCGCCGATAAAAGTGTAATCAATAAGCTTTTTGAATTTGCAGGCTACACTTATGGCCCTTTATTAGGACTCTACACCCTTGGCTTATTTACAGATTGGAAAATAAAGGATAAACTGGTTCCGCTTGTAGCGATCATGGCGCCAATCCTCTCTTACATAATCAGTATCAATAGTTTGAACTGGTTCGGTTTTGAATTCGGATTTTTTATCCTGATCCTCAACGGGGCGCTTACCTTCCTGGGCTTAGTATTGATTCGTAGAAAGCATCACTAAAGTACAGGCTGCTTCTACCTCAATATTATTCTTCTGAAGAATTTCATAGAATTCAGGATTCTCTGTACCGGGATTGAAGATCACTCTTTCCGGATGCAAAGAGAGAATATAATCGTAATATTCCGGTTGACGGGGCGGACTTAAATATAATGTCACCGTATCTATATCGTCAAATTGTTTTTTATCTTTTTCTATTTCAACTCCTTCTATTTCTCCCTTCCGCAGACCAATGGCTACAGTGGGTTCCCCATGCTGCACTAGCCGCTTAATCGCGATATTCGAATACCTGGAAGGGTTCATGGAGGCACCAATAACTAAAGTTTTCTTTTTCATATCACAAAAGTAGAACATCCCTGGAAGTGTAACAAGTAATATTTGTTATTGTCTTTTTAATAGGAATCACCCTGAATTCCCGTATTTACGTGATGGTTAGTGTTGGGAAGAAGGGTGTTGCCTGAACCCATGCCGATATTCACCGGTATGGGTTTATTTTTTTAAAAAAAGTGTAACAAACTAAAAATAACCACGTCTTTTATATAGAAGCACCATGAAATTATGGAGATTCAGGTCTTTTTATTATGTTATACAAAGTACACTGCTATACATTATAAATTAAAACCCCTGATTGTAAAAGAGTTCACAGGGGGATAGAATCCTCTATAAAGACAGGGAAATTTGGGAAACAAAGCTTTAACAATTATGCATAGCAAGGTATCATCTAATAAATACTAATCATCAAAATCAATCAAAAAATGAAACAGTTATTTTTATTCATCGCAATTTTTTACTCCGCTTTAAGTTTTGCGGATGAACCATTCGGAAATATTACCGGCGAGGTAATAGACGAAGAATTACAGGAACCCATCCCCTACGCCACCGTAATTATAAATGATATGGAGGGGAATCTTATCTCCGGGAATACATCGGCCGGTGATGGCAGCTTTATCATTGAAAAGATTCCGGCGGGAAAGTACATCTTTCAGGTGCAGTTTATCGGTTATAAGACCTTTTCCAAAGAGATAGACATCAGCACAAGAAATTATGACCTGAAGATGGGGAAAATCTATCTTGAGTCCGACGTTGCCATGCTGGATGGAGTAACTGTGGTTGCTGAAAGAACCACTATTGAACAGCGGGTTGACCGAAAGGTTATTAACGTGGGGAAAGACCTTACCACCACAGGAGCCAGTGCGACAGATATTATGAATAACATCCCTTCGGTAAGTGTAGACGAGAATGGCAATATTGCGCTTCGGGGAAATTCAAATGTGAAGATCCTTATAGACGGGCGTCCTACCAATATGGATGCCGCTCAATTGTTAAGGCAGATCCCTTCAACATCGATTAAGAGCATTGAGCTTATCACCAATCCTTCCGCAAAATATAATCCTGAAGGTATGAGCGGAATCATCAATATTGTTTTGCATAAGAATGCCAACGACGGCTTTAACGGAAATTTAAATGCCGGCGTAACTATTGGGGAAAACACTCGTTATAATAGTTCCCTTGATATGAATTACCGTAAAGGCAAATTCAATTTCTTCGGAAATTTTGGCGGACAATGGGGGGATCGTTTTAATTTTGGCCGTATATACCTCACAGAAGATAATTACCGTCAGAACTTTGACCTGGTGAACAGCAGACGCTCTTTGCTATTTAAAGTTGGGGTTGACTTTTATCTGAATGACAGAAATACATTTTCCTTTTACACCAATCAGAATCCTTTTAAAGGCGGCCCGGAAGGTTCACTCAGGATTCTCTACCCTGATAATCCCGAAAACAACCTAACCCAAAACCTGGACCTTAATTTCGAGAACCAGAATTCCACCTATAATTTTGTTTTCGATCATAAGTTCAATGATGAGGGACACAAGATTCTTTTGGAGACCGATTACAACTATTTTGACGAAGACGAAAATTCCAGTTTTTCTTTTGAAGGTAACACCGGAAACCTGACTCCATATCGAGATCATGTAAAGGAGAAACGAGATAATCTTAGCGTGAATTTAGATTATGAAAATCCATTAAACGAACAAAGCAAGTTAGAAATGGGCGTTGAAGCCAGGATCCTTACCACTGATAATGCATTTACCACCACAAATGAAGAAATGAACAATGCAACTTATCAGTATAACAGGGATATTTATAGTTTTTATACCACTTACGGACAGAATTTTGAAAAATGGTCATATCAACTGGGTGCAAGACTGGAAAGCTTTAAGGTGAACGCAATCTATAATGAAGAAGAGATCTTTTCTGATGATTATTTCACTGTTTACCCATCGGGTTTTCTTAGCTACACTCCGGAAGAAAAGAACACTTATCAGCTTAGTTATAGCCGCAGAGTAGATCGGCCGAGCATCTTCCAGGTAACTCCTATCCGGGATGTTAGCAGCCCTAGATTAACGGTTTCAGGAAACCCGGAATTGCGACCACAGTTCACCAATTCGCTTGAATTTAATTACACCCGGAAATTCGAGGAAAAAGGAAGTTTTAGCGCAGGCGTTTTCTTCAGAAACCTGAATGACGAGATCAGTCAGGTCTTTATTGAAGATCCGGAAGAACAGGGATCACTTTTGCTACAATTCGCAAATTTTGAAGACAACAATTCCTACGGGCTGGAATTATCTACCAATTACAAATTCACCAAATGGTGGAGCACCAATACCAGTTTCGAAGTGTACAGCCAGGAATTAAAGGGACAGGTAGGAATGGATTACCTTGAAACGGATAACACCGCATTTACCTTTAGAAGCAGTCATAATTTTAAGGCTTCAGAAAGATTAAGCTTCCAACTCTTCGGGTTATACCGGGGAGAAAATAAGAACCTGCAGATGGATATGGAACCTATGTATTTTATTAATGCGGGAGCTCGCTATTCTTTCTGGGAAGACAAAGCCAGTCTGAGTTTGAATTTCAATGATATTTTTGATACCCAGGAATTCCGGTTCGTTAACGGAAGACCGCTGCCACAGGAAGGCAGGTTTAAGGGAGAATCCCAAAATGTTTACTTAGGCTTTTCCTATCGCTTTGGTGGTGGAAAAAATAAAGCTTTACAAAGAAAACAAAGAGATGACAACCAGGCCGAGGGCGGCGGGGTTTTCTAAAATTTCACATGTAGTTAGTTGGTTAGTTTGAAAAGGACCCGGTTGAAAAGCCGGGCCTTTTTG
>DATISX010000186.1:0-8468 GCA_035468275.1 Salegentibacter sp. | reverse complement strand
TCCATGCATGGGCTAAAAAGGAATTTGATATTAGCAGGACTGTTGTCATTAACCGGCCTAAAGAGGAAGTATTTAATTTTGTGAGACAGCTCAAAAAAGAAAAATTATGGATGCCGTGGTTTGAAAAGGATTTCAAAGGTATTTTAAAATATAAGGGCGAGGATGGAAAAGCAGATGCTATGCTTTACTGGAAAGGACATAAGCATTTTTATGAAGGCACTCAAAAAATTGTAAAGATCAACCAGGGAAAGATCATTGAAACCCGTTTCCTGTTGGTGAAACCATTAAGATTTGTGCTTCTGGAATATAAAGGCCTTAAAGAAATAGATGAAAATAAGACCAAAATGGTCTGGGGAATTAGAGGCGGACTCGTTTTTCCATTTTCAGTAATGGCGCTTATACATCCGGTAGATAAAGCTTATGGGCCGGACCTTGAAACAGGCCTGAAAAAAATAAAAACTATTCTGGAATCTAAAAATGAAAGGGCACACATTCCTGAAAATAAAGAAATAATATAGCCTGCTTAGCGCTTCAGCACCCTATACTCCTCATAACAACCGCTTATAGCATCAAGGATTTGTAAATCGTTGGCGGTGCGCACAAATTCCATAGAATAATTACAACGCGCCAGGATTTCATCAATATCAACCTGGGTTATTTGAAGAACCGCGGCAAGTGTTTGGCGGTCAAATTTTGTTTGCAGCAAGTTCCTTATCTCATCATCATTCTTCATTTGCCTGAGCTTCCTCATTTGTTTTGGTTTCTGGCCAAAAATATTATAAAGCGCATCGGCAGGATTAAAGATTGATCCAAGTATTTTTCCTGCAGCTGTGGGAGAGTATTCACCTGCTTCATATCCGGAATTGAGACCGGAAATGCTATACCGGTAATTCTCATAAATAGGAATGTTCTTGGCGTCTATTTCCAAATATCCGGTTAGCTGTATAGGTTTAACCACTACTTCTTCAAGGGCTATACCAATTTCAGTCATTTTCACCTTCACTTCTCCATATTTCATCCAGTCATTGGTTACTCTTACCTGTATGGTTTTAAATCCCAGGTAGGAAAAATAAAGAGTGTCATTTACCGCCGCAAGTATCTCAAAATGGCCATCGCTACTGGTGGTAGTTCCTTTAACCTGATTCAGGTTTACAAGGTTAACATTTTCCAGAGGTAAATCATTGGCAGCATTTAACACAGTTCCCGAGACCCGGGTTTCCTGGGCCACGCTACTGGAAATAATTAAAAAAAGAAATATCAGGGTAGTATATAGTCTCATAAAGATGAATAACAAAAAGGGGATAAGTGTATAGTAAATATTATACCAAACTTATCCCCTTGCTTATTTTTTTAAGACCTTCTGGACTTTCTGCGGTTTACAGAACTTTCAATGTTCTTCTTTCGGCTTCCGTCTTTTCCTCCAGCTTTATCTCCACCGCTTTCAAATGGTTTGGTAGTTCTTCTTCTTCCACCGCCTTCAGAGTCTGAAGTGGACCTACGGCCACCGGCGCTTCCTTCAGTGCTGCGAGGTTTAAAATCCCCACCACTTCTTCTTTCACCGCTTCGGGGTTTAAAATCTCCACCCCCGCTTCTTTCGCCGCTGCGTGGTTTAAAATCTCCACCACCTCTTGGTTTACGGCTCTTGCCGGAAGATCTTCCGCCACCGCCACCATCCTGGGAAATTTCAACGCTAATACGTCTTCCCTGATGCTGAAAATTCTCAAAGGTTGAAATCACCTTATCGGCTATTTCAGAATTTGTATTAAAGAATGCAAAGCTCTCCTTAACATCTACCCTGAAAACATCATCTCTTCCAAGATCCAGGGTGGCTTTTAAGAAATCTTTTAACGTCATCCAGTCAAAATCATCCTTGGTCCCGACATTAATAAAGAAACGGGTGCTGTCTCCACCACCGGCGCTGCTATCATCTCTGTTGGAAATCTTAGCATTGAGATCTGAGGAATTCTTGTAGTAGTTGAAGAACCTTGTGAATTCTACAGAGAATACCTTTTTAATAAGTTCCTCTTTTGAGAAATCCTGAAGCACTTCTTCAATTCCTGGTAAATAAGGATCAAGATCGTGATTCATCTTTTGGTCCTTAATATCATTGGCCAAATGGTAAAGCTGTACCCTGCATATTTCCATTCCGTCCGGAATTTCTTTTTGCTCAAAAGGCTGCTTTATAATTCTTTCAATACTTTTTATTTTGCGCAGTTCGCTTTTGGTCATAATTACCATAGAAACCCCACTTTTCCCTGCACGTCCGGTTCTTCCGCTACGGTGGGTGTAAATTTCAGGTTCGTCCGGCAATTGGTAATGTATTACGTGGGTAATATCATCTACATCTATACCACGTGCAGCAACATCTGTTGCTACAAGCATCTGTATCTGGCGGCCTCTAAAACTTTTCATTACCAGATCTCTCTGGTTCTGGCTTAGATCTCCATGTAATGCGGCTGCATTATATCCATCTTCAATTAACTGCTCGGCAACTTTTTGGGTATCTCTTTTGGTTCTGCAAAAAATAACCGAGAAAATATCGGGGTTTGCATCTGCAAGGCGCTTAAGGGCAGAGTACCGGTCTCTTGAATTTACCGCATAATATTCATGCGAAACATTTGCAGTTCCCTGGTTCTTGTTCCCTACGGTAATCTCTACCGGGGTGCGCATAAATTTCTTGGCAATGGTAGAAACCTCCTGGGGCATGGTAGCCGAAAATAACCAGGTGTGCTTCTCCTTAGGAGTGTGAGATAAAATTGCGGTGATATCTTCAAAGAATCCCATGTTAAGCATCTCATCTGCCTCATCAAGGATACAGTATTCTATTTTTGAAATATCTACCAGTCTCCTGTTGATCATGTCCTGCATCCTTCCGGGAGTGGCTACAATAATTTGTGCACCTCTCTGAATAAGTTTTGCCTGATCTGTAATACTTGCTCCTCCATAAATTGCAACTGTGTGTAATCCCGGAGTATGTTTTGCATAATTTTTAAGCTCGTTGGTAATTTGTAAACACAATTCCCGGGTTGGGGAAAGAATTAATCCTTGTGTGTGTTTACTTCCAGCATTGATCTTTTGAATGAGCGGAAAACCAAAAGCGGCGGTTTTTCCTGTACCGGTTTGTGCAAGGGCCACCATATCGGTGTCTTTTTGCAATAAAATAGGGATCGCTTTTTCCTGTACTTCACTCGGACTTTCAAAGCCCATATCTTCAATAGCCTTTAGTAAAGCAGGATTTAATCCTAATTGTTCAAATTTATTCATATAAAATTTTAATAAGTTGCAAAGGTAAGCATTAGTTTACAGCTTATTGCAGAATTTTTTACGAATAAATTGGCTTATTTGGAGAGGTATTCTATGAGTTCACGAAGGGCAATTCCGCGGTGGCTTATTGCCGATTTTTCTGCCGAATCCATTTCCGCAAAAGTTTTGTTGCTTCCATCTGGCTGAAAAACAGCATCGTATCCAAAACCCTTGTCACCTCTTCGTTCCCGGGTTATCACCCCCTTGCAGATACCCGTAAACAAACTTTTATCATTTTCAAGATTCAGGGCAATAACAGTTTTAAACTGTGCCCGGCGGTTTGACTCACCTTTTAGGGCTTCAAGCAGCTTGTCAATATTATCTTCATTGTTTTTTCCTTCTCCCGCATATCTGGCTGAATATACCCCCGGTTCACCATTTAAAGTTTCGACTTCAAGCCCGGTGTCATCTGCAAAACAATCTTTCTTAAAATTATCTTTTACAAAATCTGCTTTCAGAATAGCGTTTTCTTCTATAGTTGCGGCCGTTTCAGGAATTTCATCATTGCATTGTATATCATCAAGGGATACCAATTCTATTGAGGATGGCATAATGGCCTGCACTTCCTGTAATTTATTGAAATTATGAGTGGCAAATACAATTTTCATAGGTAGATATTTATTGTTTTTTAATGTTGTCCCCGGGAGATTTACGATATGTACATTTATTATGAAGAATTTTACCGGTGGTGGTATGGTTCGTTCTTTAAAATGGTGAAAGCGCGATACACTTGCTCCACAAAGAAAAGCCTTACCATTTGGTGTGAAAAGGTCATTTTAGACAACGAAAGTTTAGAATCGGCACGGCGGTAAAGTTCCTCTGAAAATCCGTACGGTCCGCCTACCACGAAGATCAATTGCTTTAAACCGCTGTTCATTCTTTTTTGAAGGAAGACCGAGAAATCTTCTGAAGAGTATTGGGACCCGTTCTCATCAAGGAGCACCACATAATCTGAAGAGGTGAGTTTGCCCAATAGCAGTTCTCCTTCTTTCTGTTTTTGCTGATTTTCATCCAGATTTTTAGCCTTTTTAATATCGGGAATTATCTCTACTTCGAATTTACTATAAAACAAGAGGCGTTTTATATACATTTCAGTTAGATCCAGAAGGGCGGGGTCATCTGTTTTACCTATCGCCAGTAATTTTATGGTCATTTTACTTAGACTTTGCTACATTTACAAAAATAACTATTGCAATGATCTCACAGGCACAATTTGATAAGGAAATTGAAATAATTATATCCAATGCAGTTCGTGAGGATGTTGGAGAAGGGGACCATAGTTCCCTGGCCTGCATCCCCGAAGAGGCAAAAGGTAAGGCGAAACTTCTTGTAAAAGATAACGGTATTATAGCAGGGGTGGCGTTTGCAAAAATGGTTTTTGATTATATCGATAAAGATCTAAAGGTAGAAACCTTAATCGAAGATGGGCAGAAGGTGCAGAAAAAAGACATTGTATTTTATGTAGAAGGATCCTCCCGTTCTATTTTAATGGCCGAAAGGCTGGTACTAAACGCTATGCAACGTATGAGCGCCATAGCTACAAAAACCAATGAATATGCCCAAAAACTCCAGGGGACTAAAACTAAAATCCTGGATACCCGCAAGACAACTCCGGGAATACGGGCTCTTGAAAAATGGGCAGTAAAAATTGGGGGAGGGGAAAACCACCGGTTTGGTTTATTTGATATGATTATGTTGAAAGATAATCACATAGATTTTGCGGGCGGAATTGCCCCGGCCATCCAAAAAACAAAAAAATACCTTCAGGATAAGAACCTCGATCTTAAAATCATTGTTGAGGCCAGAAATCTTTCTGAAATTGAGGAAATAATACAACATGACGGGATTTACAGAATTCTTATTGATAATTTCAATTTTGAACAAACCAGGAAAGCAGTACAATTGATAAACAACAAATGCCAAACCGAATCCAGCGGAGGAATAACCCTTGAAACCGTAAGAACTTATGCAGACTGCGGTGTTGATTTTGTTTCCAGCGGTGCTCTAACCCATTCTATTTACAATATGGACCTAAGTCTAAAAGCAGTATAGTACATGGTCTCTAAAGAAACCGACAAACCCGGAATTCTGGAAAGGATGTCAAAATCCTGGGAACGAAAGACCAAAAGAGTGGTGCTCCCGGGAATGGATGGGCTTACTTTCTTTGATCTATGGGCTATTTATTTAAACGGGATTATTGAGGGAACCTTCTCAACACGTGCCAGTGCTATTGCTTTCAGTTTTTTTATGGCGATTTTTCCTTTCCTGATATTTATCCTAAACCTTATTCCCTATATAAATTTTATAGATGACTTCCAGCTTCACTTTCTGGTATTTATGGATTCCCTAATGCCTCCAACCACGTCTGAGGCCTTTAACGATATATTTTATGATATTGCAAGCACGCCCCGGGCAGGCCTGCTATCATTTACCTTTTTACTATCCCTTTTTCTAATGACCAATGGGATCAACGCGATCTTTACAGGATTTGAATTTTCCTACCATACTCATGTTAACCGGTCAATTGTGCGACAATACCTTATAGCCATTGGAGTATCGGTTATCATGGCATTGTTGTTGCTCCTTACCGTTATAATAGCGGTTTATTTAACATATGCTGTAGATGATATTCAGGATCTGGGGTTTATTTTTAAAGACCTTTTTACCGCGCAATTAATGTCCTATGCAGCGTTTATTTTATTGGTCTATATAGCGGTGGCAACGTTATATTATTTTGGAACAAGGGAGGGGCGCCAATCAAGCTTTTTTTCGGTTGGGGCATTATTCACCACCCTTCTTATTATTGTAACCACTTTTTTGTTTGGTTTATATATTACCAATTTTTCCAATTATAACGAGCTGTATGGATCTATTGGAGCCTTGCTTGTGTTGATGGTTTATATTTGGTTAAACTCCAACATTCTGCTATTGGGCTTTGAATTGAATGCATCTTTAAATAAATTGAGAAAAAATTTTAAAGATCTAACTTAACTAACTTAAAAAATGAAAAAACTCTTGTTCTTAGTATTTGCTTTTGTATTTATTGCAGTCGCTCCTGCTCAAACCAAAGCCGGTGGGGCTACCCTGCCAAACAGTGTTACTTTTGAAGGAAAGACACTGGTTCTTAACGGGGTAGGGGTAAGAGAAAAATTCTGGATGGATATGTATGCAGGAGCCCTTTACCTTAATGCAAAATCTTCCAATGCCTCTGCAATTATGGGCGCTAATGAGCCTATGGCAATTAAACTGCATATGGTATCTAAAATGATAACCAGTGATAGAATGATAGAAGCAGTAAATGAGGGTTTTGAAAATTCTACCAGGGGAAATACAGCTTCTTTAAAATCTGAAATTGAAAAATTTAAAGGATTTTTTAAAGAGGAAATAAAAATTAATGATGTTTTTGATATTGTTTATTTACCTTCTAAGGGAGTGGTAGTGTTCAAAAACGGAAACGAACTTGGAACCATAAAAGGAATAGCATTTAAAAAAGCTTTATTTGGTATTTGGTTATCTGAAAACCCGGCCGATAAAAAGCTAAAAAGCGGAATGTTAGGAAAGTAGAATACTTTATAAAGAAAAAGATTTTATAACCAAATAAAATTAAGAGTGATGACGAAGATGAAAAATATATGTTTTGTATTGGTAATTTTAAGCGGGGTGAGCCTGCAGGCACAATCTATTTTCGGGAAATGGCATACTATTAATGAGGAAACCGGGAAACCAAACTCCGTTATAGAAATTTATGAAGAAGATGGAGCAGCTCATGGTAAGGTTCTAAAGATATTAAAAGAAGAAAATCGTGACCAGCGTTGTAAGAATTGTTCAGGAGATCTTAAAGATCAGCCAATTGAAGGACTTGAATTAATGAAAGGATTTGAGAAAAGCGGAAACGAATATGTGAACGGCTTAATTACAGATCCTAAAAGCGGGAAAGAATATAAATCCAAGTTATGGATTGATGAAAACAATCCTGACCAGCTTAAAGTAAGAGGATACATTGCGTTTTTTTATAAAACGCAAACCTGGCATAGGGCAAAGTAGAATTTTTATAAATACTTAAAAAAAACCATTCTTAATTAAAGAGTGGTTTTTTTATTTGATACTAAAAGAAGTTTAAATTTGTCTTACCAAAAACCTTTATGAACTTTTATTTAGATATAATTCTTCCCCTCCCTTTAGAAAGGCAGTTTACATATTCGGTTACCCGCGAGGAAGCAGAATTCTTAAAACCGGGAATGAGGGTGGCGGTTCCTTTTGGAAAATCTAAAATTTATACAGGCATTGTTGCAAGGGTACATAACAATGAGCCACAACTCTATGAAGCGCGGCCAATTGAGCAAATTCTCGATGAAAACCCGGTTGTGACATCACAACAGCTTGAATTGTGGAGCTGGATTGCAAAATATTATATGTGTGCTGAAGGGGAAGTTCTTCGAGCTGCGCTTCCCGGTGCTTTTCTTCTTGAAAGCGAAACCCTAATCCAGCTAAGTCTTGATGTTGAGCTGGAAAATCTGGATCTTAATGATCAGGAATATTTAATTGTAGAAGCTCTTCAATCCCAATCTTCATTAAAGATCAGGGAAGTGATGATGCTTCTTGATAAAAAAACTGTTCTGCCGGTTATAAACAGTTTGGTTTCCAAAAAAGCTGTCGTGGTAAATCAGGAAATTTTTGAACAGTATAAACCCAAAATGATCAGGTATGTAAAGCTGGCCGATAAATTTTCCTCGGAAGCTGAAATGCATAAACTTTTAGATGAGCTTAGCAAGGCACCAAAACAACGGGACGCAGTTCTTGGTTGGTTTAATTTCACTGCCAGGTCAAAAAAGCCCGTTAAGCTGAAGGACCTTTCAGCAGCGAGTGGGGCTTCACCCGCAATTATGAAAACTCTTATTGAGAAGGGTGTTTTTTCAGAATATTATATTCAAACAGACAGGGTGCAGTTTGATGGTGAGGTTACCAATACAAATCTTGTTTTAAATGAATGGCAACAGGAAGCCTTGTATGAGATAGAAGGCATTTTTTCTAATGATGAAGTATGCCTGCTTCACGGGATAACTTCATCGGGAAAGACCGAGATATACATCAAGCTTATTGAAAAAGTGATAGCAAGGGGGCAACAGGTTTTATACCTTCTGCCGGAGATAGCCCTCACTGCCCAG
>DATISX010000185.1:0-5707 GCA_035468275.1 Salegentibacter sp. | reverse complement strand
TTAAAACGTGTAGCGAATTACTACCCATTTTATAGGATTTATGAAGATCTTTAATTTCTATCATCGCAGTGAAATTACAGGTTGCTAACTTTTATTGAAAAGGCTCACCCATAAGACTCTGCGAAAGAGAAAAAGTTACATTTTATTTAGGAAAATATTTTGAAGTGGTTTAAGTTTCTTCAGATTTATTAACCTTTTTGCG
Organism: Salegentibacter sp.; assembly: GCA_035468275.1. Classification (GTDB taxonomy): domain Bacteria; phylum Bacteroidota; class Bacteroidia; order Flavobacteriales; family Flavobacteriaceae; genus Salegentibacter. Next base: position 5,505 of record DATISX010000185.1, on the reverse strand, counting down.
GGAGCGATAGATGAAAAAACCAATTCCCCCAATAAGAAGATATGGGAATATCATAAGATACAGAATACCGTCGTTTATTCCTTTAGCGGTACTTTGGTCTCCTTCACTTTCCAAAACGGCTCTACACATTGAGCATTGAGCTTCAGCTGCGATAGGAAGCAGAAGAAAGAGAATTAATATGAATAAATACCTGGTTTTCATTTATCGGAAATTAAAGCACAAAAGTATTAAATCAAGCCGACTCATTAAAAGTTTTAACACGCGGCCAGGTTCCTTAATAATAAGGCATCATAAAGATATACACCAAAACCCCTGTGATCGCGACATATAACCATATTGGAAAAGTCCAGCGTGCTATGCGGGCATGTTTCTCATATTCAGCAGTAAGTCCGCGGTACATAGTAAACAGAACCAGCGGAACAATTATAGCCGAAAGAATTATATGGGTGATAAGTATAAAAAAGTATAAATATCTTAGAAATCCTTCTCCACCATAGGGTACAGGATCGTTACTCATCTTTGAGATCACATAACTCACCAGAAATACCGCCGAGAGCACAAATGCGCTTATCATGATATTACGATGAAGTTTATATTCTTTTATAGTCATAAAAAAGTATCCCATCATGAGCAGGACAGCAGTGGAGCCATTTAGGACCGCATGAAAAAATGGGAAGGTTCCTGCTTGCGTACCCAAAAAGTTCAAGCGTTCCGGGAGGTACATCAGGATAAGAACAATGAGAGGTACGGCTATGGAAAGTGCGATTATTACCGGTACCGCAATCTTATCGGTTTTTGTTAGTCTTGCTCTCACAATAGGTTTTTAATGTCTTCAATAAGAATATTTATTTCGGGAGTCTCTTCCCCTTCAGCCACAGATTTATTTCTTTCGACATAACCTCTGTAAAAAATTATGGGGTTGCCGAAGGCATCTCTGCGCGACCTTATATAACCCTCCTGGTCTACAAGAGCAAACATTCCCTGGTGGGCAAATCCACCGGCTGCGCTCTCGTCTTCCCCGGCATAAATATTAAACCCCGAATTAGCCAACTCGTAAATATATTCCTTATCCCCGGTCAAAAGGTGCCAGTTAGGATTAGTTATTCCGTACTTTTCTGCGTATTCCTGCAAAATTTCAGGAGTGTCGTAGGTTGGATCTATACTGAAGGATGCTATACCAAAATCTTTGTCATTATTAATCTCATTCTGAATTTCCACCAGGTTACCGTTCATAATTGGACAAATGGTGGGGCAGGTAGTAAAGAAAAATTCAGCTACATAAACCTTTCCTAAATAATCTTCGTTCGTGATCGTGTCTCCATTCTGGTCAATAAGTTCGAATTCCGGAGCTTTTTTTCGTTCTCCGTTGATCTCCAGGTATGCCAGTTCTTCGGCAGGGGCAGAGTTTCTCTCGACTCCTTGAATATTCAGCCTATCAGATTCCACTACTGAATCGTTGGTGACACGATCTACTATCTTTGGTATAAAAATGATCCCGAAAATCAGGATGACAAGAGAGATTCCTATGTATGAATAATTCTTCATTATAAATGCTTTTGTAAGGTTGTCGAAAAATTTAGTTATTCCTTTCGGCGCTGTTTTTCTTAAGAGCTAAACGATATTCAGCAAGGATCACTTTTACATCATCATTCATTTTATCGCTAAGATCGGCTACTGAGCTGGCATCATAACCATACATCATCCCGTAATCCTCGTCCTCATCCCTGCCGCGAAGGTTTCGGTCTTTATCTACAATAAAAACATAGGGCGAATGAAGATTCTCATCCAGCTGAAAATTGGAGTCCATACTTTCAAAAACCTCTTCTACTTTTTCTTCAGAAGAGAATACGAATTTCCAATTCTGTGGATTTCCTATAGCCTCAAATTCTTCTGAAAACCGAATGGCTTCTTTCCGTGCAGATTCCGGCAATACTATGACAAACTGAAAATCCTTGAACTCATAATATTTTTCCAGGATCTTTTGATCCAGGTTAAAAGTGTGTCCTTTAATTTGATCCAGATCTTTACCAAAAAACGCAACAATGCTAATCTTATCGTTCAAAGACACATTATCTCCCTGCAGACTTTCAAAGCTATTGACATCGAGAATATCTTCGGTTAGGACAGGAAGTCTAGCGAAATTATTCTGTCCTGAAGAAAAAAAGAGGTAAGCGATAATGGGTAAGGCGAAAAGTACTACTAGTACAAAAAACTTTTTCATAAACCTGATTCTACAAATGAATACAAAAATAAAAAGACGGTTTAAGAAAACCGTCTTTTGCTTATCATTTAACTTTCATCAGCCTAAAAATCCCAGGCTACTTGATCAGTTTTAAAAACTTCATATACATAATCACCTTCTACAAGAAGAATAAATATAAGGTAACTAATCAGGAATACTGCTGTCCAGACAATTGCTCTACGCAAACCTTTAACTTCCCCTTCCAGGTGCATGAAAGCCCAGGCAATATAATATGCCTTAAAAATCGTAAGAATGATGAAAATCCAGTTAAGTAAGCTCATACCAAAGAAATCGGTATGAACAAGAAAACCAGGTTTTACAATCCCAAAAACCACCTCTACGATAGTTAAAACCGATAGGATCGCAAAAACTATCCAGATTCGTCTGGTATTAGATTCGTGATGATGTGCAGTTTCGTGTGCCATAATATTATTAGTTCTGTCTTAGAAAATTATACCAGGTAAAAGAATGTAAATACAAATACCCAAACCAAATCTACAAAGTGCCAGTAAAGTCCTACTTTCTCAACCATTTCATAGCTTCCGCGTCTCTCGTAGGTACCAATCACCACATTAAAGAAAATGATGATGTTAATTAAAACCCCTGATAATACGTGGAATCCGTGGAACCCGGTAATAAAGAAAAAGAAATCGGCAAATAAAGGTGGCCCGTATTCATTTTGCGAGAGGTTTGCCCCTTCGATAACTCCAACTGCTTCCGCATTGAGTTTCTGTAAGGATTCATCCCTGCTTAAAACTGTCTTCTCCCCTTCATCGGTGAGAATTTGTGTTCTAATAAGTAAATTTTCATTTGCTGCAAAGCCAGCTTTAATTTCTTCAATAGAATAAGTAGGAAGCGCTGCCCCCTCTTCAAACCAAACTCCGCTTTCACGGGTGTGTGGAACACGCTCTGTAGGCATAACCTGAGCTACATCGGCAAGTGCTACGCGATGGCCCTCGTTATCTACAAACTGAAGAATATTTCCTCCTTTTGTGGTTACTGCACCGTAAGTTCCGGTGATAAAGTTTTTCCATTCCCAGGCCTGAGACCCAAGGAAAATAAGACCTCCTATAATGGTAAGGAACATGTAGAAAATCACTTTCCCTTTTTTCATCTGATGTCCGGCATCCACTGCCAGAACCATGGTTACCGAAGAAAAAATAAGGATAAAGGTCATCAAAGCCACATAATACATTGGAGCATCAACCCCATGCAGGAATGGGAAGTGATTAAACACCTCGTCAGCTATAGGCCAGGATTCAATAAATTTAAATCTTGAAAAACCGTAAGCTGCAAGGAAAGCTGAAAAAGTAAGCGCATCGGAAACGATGAAAAACCACATCATCATTTTACCATAACTTGCTTTAAGAGGTTCATTTCCCCCGCCCCAGGTTTTACCTTCGGTGCCTGTTCTTACAACAGTCGCGTCCATAAAAGAGTTTTTAGTTTAGTTTTTGAGTATTGCGCAAAAATAACGTAATTTTTATTATCTGAGGAAATATAAAAATAAAAACAGATAAACCCACAAAATATCTACAAAATGCCAGAAGGTAGCACCCAGCTCGACTCCAAGCATTTGCCCCGGAAGATAACGTTGTTTAAAATGGTTATAAATTACCACTAATAAAACTATTAAACCTCCCGCTAAATGAGCTAAATGCACTAGCACAAGCACATAGATAAAAGAAGTGGTTATACTGCTTTCACTCCCCGTAAAATAATATCCCTGGGAGATAATGTCATTAAATCCCTGAAACTGAAGTGCTACAAATAAAAGGGCCAGGATGAGTGTCCCAATTAAAAAGGCAGATCCGTTCTTAGGTTTAGATGCAGCAATGCTCTTTTTCGCCAGGAAAAAGGTGACACTACTTGCGACAATAACAAAAGTACTCCATACAAAGGCAGAGGGCAAATCGAAACCGGTAAGCCAATCTGGCCTGGTTTTGCTAACTACATAAGCACTTGTTAATCCGGCGAAAGTCATCACCATGCTTATAATCCCAAACCAAAGCATCATTTTCTTAGCTCTGGCAAATTTGCTACTATCAGTTCCCTGTGTTAAATCCATTGTCTTATAAATTTATCCAGCACATATATTATTTGAAGCAAGGTAATATATGAAACACTGGCAAACATTAATTTTTTGGCCGCCTGGGCCGTTTTTTCTTTATAAAGCCGAATTGCATAATACAACATTCCCAATCCGAGAATTAATATCAATATTGCGGCAACCGGCGTTAGATAAAGTCTACCGGTAACTCCAAATGCCGGAATCAAAGAAACCAACACGGTCCAGATTGTATAAAGAACAATTTGTATTGCAGTTCCTTTATTTCTCTCCCCTGTAGGCAACATAAAAAAGCCGCCCTTTTTATAGTCGTCATACAGCCACCAGCCCAACGCCCAGAAATGTGGAAATTGCCAAAAAAACTGGATCATGAATAAGATTCCAGGTTCAATACCGAAATTATCTGTTGCGGCTACCCATCCAAGCATAAATGGAATGGCTCCCGGAAAGGCACCAACAAATACAGAAAGCGGAGTTTTAGTCTTTAGTGGAGTATAAATACTTACATACATAAAAATACTAAGCGCCCCGAACATAGCGGTTTTCGGATTGATCACATAAAGAACTATCAACCCCAAAATAGTAAAGACACTCGCAATAATAAAGGCGCGGGTCACCGTCATTCTCCCTGCAGGAACGGGACGATTCTTGGTACGATCCATCAAAGCATCAAGGTTTTTCTCGATGATTTGATTAAAGGCATTTGAAGCACCAACCATGAGATATCCGCCAATGGCCAGCAATAAAACAACTACAAAATCAATAGTTTCGGCACCTAAAAAATATCCCGCGATAGAAGAAAACACCACGCTAACAGCAAGTCGCATTTTGGTAATTTCTTTAAAATCGGTTAAGCGGGAAACACTTGGGGTATGTACGCCGGAGCTACTCAAAAGCAGTTTTTTAAATTGGCGCAAAGATAGCCCTTAATTCGTTTTAGGCAAGGGCCCAGAAATGTTAATTTTGAAAAGGAGGGAGCGCTTTAATAATCGTAGTACCAATTAAATATGTCTGTCCTTATTCCGAAATTAATCCATGTAGTGCTATTTTCAAACTGATTAAAGGTTTTTACTTCCGGATTGAAATTTCGATATATAAAACTTCCGTATAATTTAAGGTTTGTGGCGGGATTGATTACATATCCTGCTTCAACTTCAGCAAAAAGCGAATTAGCTGAATTGCCCTGCCCTATTTT
>DATISX010000184.1:0-5504 GCA_035468275.1 Salegentibacter sp. | reverse complement strand
ATATCATTTGGCGTGAAATATTCTTTTGGAGTTCTTTTTTTGTCACCTTAAAACAAAAAACCCAGTAAACATAGTGTTTACCGGGTAATTAAGTGGAGTCGGAGGGGTTCGAACCCTCGTCCAAACAAGCAATTCAGCAGCTTTCTACACGCTTAGTCTTCGCTTGGTTGTCGATGCAAGACCGGCCGAAAACCACCAATCTTACACGTATTCCCACTTAAGTTTCAAAACTGCATCAGGACCCTGCGGTTTCTATATTTACATTTTCGGTGCCTCTGTTGCGGACGCCGTAAATCAAGGCTTCCACGAGGCATCTCGGCTCCCTACCTTGTAGGGACTAAGCAAATCCTACTGTGATTCGGATTATGCAGCCAAGGCGTAGTTATTCTCGCCGTTTAAAAAAGTGTGAAATATGAGATTAACGAGCTATATCCCAGCGCTCGACGTGCTTACAACTCAATTAGACTCGCTGTCAAAACCAAGTCGACCCCATAAATTAATGAACGTCATTTCCGCCCTTCGAATCCCTCAGGATAAACTTCTGCGGAAATCCAGTCAATCCAGTTATTCTTAACTGATCTTAGCTGCAAAGATACCAATAAAATTATATCTTTGAAACTCACTCATTACTACGCAAAATACATACCAGAAATGATAAAATTCGCCCTTATAAAAGAACGCAAAACTCCGCCCGATCGCAGAGTGGTTTTTTCTCCCGAAAAACTTCGGGAAATACGCCAAAAGTTTCCCGAAGCCGAATTTAAGGTTGAAAGTTCTGAAATTCGGGTCTTTCCCGATGATGCCTACCGAAAGGCCGGGTTTGAGGTGACAGACGATGTGTCAGACTGTGACGTGATGCTAGGAGTAAAGGAAGTTCCTTTGCCGGCGCTTATTCCGAATAAAAAATATTTTTTCTTTTCTCATACCATCAAAAAACAAGCATATAACCGGGACCTGTTAAGGGAAATACTAAAGCAGAACATCGAGCTGTTCGACCATGAGGTAATTGTGAAAGAGAACGGAGCCAGGCTTATTGGATTTGGACGCTATGCCGGACTTGTGGGTGCATATAACGGTTTCCGCGGAATTGGCCTGAAGGAGGGCCTTTTTGAACTTCCAAAAGCAGAGAACCTGCCGGACCTGAATGCCATGTATGCAGCGCTGGTTAAGATAAACGTCCCACCAATGAAGATCGTACTTACCGGAAGCGGTAAGGTAGCTCAGGGGGCTAAAGAGATCCTGGATCATTTGGAGATCCGGGAGGTAAACGTTAAGGAATATCTTAATGAGGAATTTGAGGAACCGGTTTTCTGCAAGATAGATGTTTTAGATTATAACAAACGCAAAGATGGAAAAGTTTTAAATAACCAGGATTTTTATAAACACCCTGAGGAATATGAGTCGGATTTCATGCGATTTGCCAGAGGGAGTGATATGTTTATCGCCGGACATTTTTACGGAGATGGAGCCCCGGTTTTCTTTACTGCTGAAGACGCCAAAGCAACCGACTTCCGCATAAAATATATCGCTGATATTTCCTGTGATATCAATGAACCAATTGCCAGTACCATTCGTCCTTCTACTATTGCAGAACCTTTTTATGGTTATGATGCCGAAAATGAGAGGGAGGCAGACTTCAGAGAAAAGGATTCGATATTGGTAATGGCAGTAGATAACCTGCCTTGCGAACTTCCAAAAGATGCCAGCGAAGGATTTGGGGAAATGTTTATGGAACACGTAATCCCGGCATTTTTTAATGATGATAAAGACGGAATTCTGGAGCGTGCCCGAATGACTCAAAACGGAAAATTAACTCCTCGCTTCAGCTATCTGAAAAGTTACGTTGAAGGAGAAATTGAAGTATAATTATGAGAAAATCATCCCTTCTTTTCTTTTTGGCAATCTTACTTACATTTCCTGTAACCGCTCAGCTGGAGGTGATGTCTTATAACATCAAATTCGCTAATGAGACCGATGGGGAGAATTCCTGGTCTAAACGAAAAGCCCATCTCGCCAACCAAATCAAATTCTACGAGCCGGAGATTTTTGGAGTTCAGGAAGCTTTGGTGAGTCAGTTACAACATTTTCTGTCTGAAATGGATGCCTATCAATATGTGGGAGTAGGGCGAGACGACGGAAAGGATGCCGGGGAATTTAGCGCAATCTTTTACGATGTAAGAAAAGTGGAGATCCTGGATCAGGGCACATTCTGGCTTTCTGAAACCCCTGAAAAACCTTCTAAGGGTTGGGATGCAGCTTTTCCCCGGGTTTGCACTTTTGCAAAGTTCAGGGAAAAAGATTCTTCAAAGGAATTTTGGGTTTTCAACACCCATTTTGATCATGTAGGAGTTCAGGCCCGAAAGAATAGCACAAAGCTTATTTACGAGAGGATATCAGAATTAAATAATGAAAAGCTTCCTGTGATTCTCATGGGGGATCTCAATCTGGAGCCGGATGCAGAGGAAATTCAGTTTTTATCTGAAAAATTCGACGATTCTAAAAAGGTAGCTAATCTGGATTTTGGTCCCGAAGGGACGTTCAATGCTTATGATTTCAGCAAACCGATTATCAGAAGGATAGATTATATTTTTACCAGTAAAGACAATATTGAAGTTGAAAAATATGCTGTTTTAAGCGATTCCTGGGAATTGAAATATCCTTCGGATCATCTTCCGGTATTGGTGCAGTTAAAACTGAAATAAATATAACGATGTTTATTCTGAATGATTATGGCTGGTGAGGTATACTGAATAGCGTCTAATACCTTAAAATATCACCCAGGCTTGACTTTATAAATTCAACATCATTTTCAGAAATAGCGCCCAATTTCTTATCCAACCTAATTTTTGAAACCGAACGGATATGAAAAGTCAAAACTTCTGATTTTTTCTTTAAGCCATTTTTCTTATTGGGTTCAATGATGAGGTTGCCTTTGTAATTCTTAATTTTTGAGGTTAGTGGGCAAACAATCACAATATCAAGATACTTGTTAAGTAAATCCCCGCTAATTATTACTGCGGGCCTTCGCCCACCCTGCTCCCTGCCAGACACGGGATCTAAATACAAATTCCAGATTTCTCCCTGTTTCATTAACTTTCTTCCGGTTCAAGATTTTTTAGATAGGCTTCCATACCTTCTTCAGCAATGGCCATTATATCCTTATCCTGTCCCGCCAATTTATAGGACTTCACGTATTCTGCACGGTTAAGTTGATCCAGATATATTAGAAGTGCTTTTTCTATGATCTTATTTTTTGCTACACCATATTGCTTGGCATAAACGTCAAGCTTTCGCAGTAATTCGTCTGGCAGAGAAGATGTAAATGTTGTCATTATATATTTATAAAATATAAATATACTTAATTTTCGATTAATCTTTTTTTAAGTTATTCAGAAAAATTTATGACAGCGGTTCTTTCGCTAAAATCATGGCTTTTTCTAATGCAGAAGAAAAATAATACTTACAGGTTATTCACCGTTTTTCTTATAGCCACCAAATTAGTAAGCAACCTTTCCAGATATTTCAGATCCAGCATATTGGCTCCGTCGCTTTTTGCAGTGCCAGGATCGAAATGGGTTTCTATAAACAGTCCATCTACATTATTTACTATTCCTGCACGGGCTATGGTTTCAATCATCTCGGGACGGCCTCCGGTAATACCACTGCTTTGATTTGGTTGCTGCAAGGAGTGGGTGACATCAAGAACGGTAGGAGCGAATTCACGCATGGTGGGAATTCCGCGGAAATCCACGATCATATCATGGTAACCGAACATAGTTCCACGATCGGTAACCATCACCTGCTCGTTGTTACAATCTGTGACTTTGGTCACGGCGTGTTTCATACTTTCAGGGCTCATAAACTGGCCCTTTTTTAGGTTTATAGTCTTTCCGGTATTGGCGGCTGCAACTACAAGATCAGTCTGGCGAACCAGAAATGCCGGTATTTGGAGGATGTCAACGTATTCGGCAGCCAGGGCGGCATCGCTTACTTCGTGGATATCTGTAAGTGTGGGGATTTTAAAAGTTTCTGAAACCTTTCGGAGGATCTTAAGGGCCTTTTCATCCCCAATTCCGGTAAAACTATCTATGCGGCTTCGGTTGGCTTTTTTGAAGGAGCCTTTAAAGACGTAAGGGATTTCAAGTTTATCGGTGATCTCCACCACTTTTTCTGCAATACGCAGGGCCATATCTTCACCTTCAATAGCGCACGGACCGGCCAGGAGAAAAAAGTTATTGGAATTTATATGTTTTAACTGCGGAATTTTTTCAAGTTTCATATCAGAAGAATTTCAGCAGCAAAGATAACTGAAATCCAGAGGAGCTGCAATTTTCAGGAAAAAGGGTTTTCCCCTAAATTATTCCGAAGGGATTTTTACCAACGAAAATAATTTTATCGTAAATTTAATAGCTTAATCCTTAGCGATATGGAAATTCAAAAATGCTTGCTTTCCGAACTTCAGCATGAAGTGGTTTTAACCGAAAAATTCCTGAAACGTATTCCGCAGGATAAAATAGACTGGAGGCCGCATCCAAAATCTATGAGCATACGGCAGCTGGCAAACCATCTCGCTGAAATTCCAAGTTGGATTACCGCCACTATGGAAATGGACGAAATGGATATGAAAGGCTACAAACCACCGGATTTTGAAGATATTGAAAGTATCCTGGAGGTGCTTATTAATAATACCTCAGAAGCGGAAGCAGCTTTAAGAAAACCAGATAGCGAATTTGAAAAGAACTGGAAAATGATTCAGAATGGAAAAGTACTCATGGATATGCCAAAATTCAGTGTGCTGAGAATGATGGTGATGAACCAGATTCCGCATCATCGGGCACAGTTAGGAGTTTATTTCAGGTTGCTTGATATACCCGTTCCGGCAACATACGGTCCCTCGGCAGATGAACAATAAGTTCCTTAGAAAAGCCCTAACTTTGCGGCAAATTTTGAACTATGCAGGCCTTAAAAGAACAATTTAAAAAATTTTATACTCCCAAACGATGCCTTATTAATGCTGGGATAATGTTCGCTGCAGTTGCCTTCTTCCTCACCCAGAAACCCGAGGAATTCTTATTACCAATCGGGTTTGGAATTATCGGGTCTTTATATCTTACCGGATTTATCTATCTGAAAAACAGACCTGAAAGCAGATAAGGTGGCTTTTGATATTAATTTTCCATTTTCAGGATTTTAACAGGATAATCTTTAAAAATATGCGTACCTTTGCAGACTTTTAAAAATGAGGCGCTTATATGAAAGCTATTAAAAACATTGCAATTATTGCTCACGTTGACCACGGGAAAACTACTTTGGTTGATAAAATAATGTATCACTGTCGCTTGTTTCGCGACAATCAAAACACCGGGGATCTTATTCTGGACAGTAACGATCAGGAACGAGAACGCGGAATCACCATTACTTCCAAAAACGTATCGGTTGTTTACAAAGACACCAAAATCAATATTATTGATACTCCTGGTCACGCCGACTTTGGAGGGGAAGTA
>DATISX010000183.1:0-2245 GCA_035468275.1 Salegentibacter sp. | reverse complement strand
CTGGCTGCCTTTGCGGCTATAATTCTGGGGCTTGTAAATATTCTTTTTCACAATATCTGGGAACCCGATTGGCGCTTCTTAATTACCGGTTTGGGATGGCTCTCACTTTTTATAGGACTTGGGCTTTTTGTTTTTCCCGATTCCACTACCCGCCGGCTCACCAGGCTTAACATCCGATTTGTGCAGGTGATTTATATTATTCTTTTCCTTATGGGAATATTCCTGTTGAATATGGGCTACCAGCTTGTAATGTATTAAAACTCGAGTTATGGCAGAATTTATAAAGAAATTTAGCGAATTGTCCCTCAAGGATCTTCCCCAGGTAGGAGGAAAGAACGCCTCTTTGGGCGAAATGTTTAACGAGCTTTCTTCTGAAGGAGTTGTGGTTCCCGATGGCTTTGCAACAACTTCAGAGGCTTTTTGGTCTTTTCTAAAGGAAAATGAACTGGATCAGAAATTAAAAGACCTTATCTCTGATCTCGACAGGGAGAATTATGAAAACCTGTCTGAGATTGGAACCAAAGCAAGGGAATTTATAAAATCGGCTGAGTTTTCCACTGAATTTTCCGAAGCGATAAAGAAGGCTTATAAAGAACTGGGAGATTCCGAACATATACCCGTGGCCGTGAGAAGCAGCGCAACCGCCGAAGATCTTCCAGAGGCCAGTTTTGCCGGCCAGCACGATACTTTTCTGAATATTACCGGGAAAAAGGCGCTATTAAATGCTGTGAAAAATTGTTTTGCTTCCCTTTATACAGACCGTGCGATCAAGTACCGGGAAGATCATGGTTTTGCTCATCATGATGTTGCCTTGTCGGTGGGAGTTCAGAAAATGGTACGCTCAGATACGGGCTGTTCAGGAATTGGCTTTAGCCTGGAACCGGAATCGGGGTTCAGGAATCTTATTCACTTATCCGGGGTTTGGGGGCTGGGAGAAACTATAGTTCAGGGGCTGGTGAATCCCGATGAATTTGATGTGTTTAAACCTACCCTTAAAGAAGATAAAAACCCTATAGTCCAGAAAAAGCTTGGCCGAAAAGAACTCACCATGGTTTATTCTGAATCCAACGGGCATTCCTCGACCGTGACTATGGATACCACGGTAGAAAAGCAGGATAGCTACGTGCTTAGCGATGAAGAGGTGATACAGCTTTCCAAATGGCTACTCGTTATTGAAGATCACTATTCCAAACCTATGGATGTGGAATGGGCCAAAGACGGGGAAACCGGGCAGCTTTTTATCACTCAGGCTCGCCCCGAAACCGTACACAGGGAAGAAGGAGGCAGGTTTCACCTTCAGTATCATCTCCTGGAACATTCTGAAATGCTGGCAAGCGGAAATGCCATAGGTTCGAGTATCGCTACAGGGATTGCCCGCCACCTTAAATCCCCATCTGAAGGCCATAAATTAAAACCAGGGGAAATTCTGGTAACCTCTACAACCAGCCCGGACTGGGATCCGCTGTTGAAAAGATCGGCTGCCGTAGTTACCGATCGGGGAGGCCGAACCAGTCACGCGGCTATCGTTGCCCGTGAGCTTGGCGTTCCGGCGGTGGTAGGAACCAATGATGCCACAAAATCTATAAAAGACGGACAGGAAATAACCGTCTCCTGCGAAGGTAAAACCGGCTTCGTTTATAAAGGTAAATTGAACTTTGAAAAAACAGAAATAGACTTCGGAAAGATCAAGCTTCCCAATACCGAGGTGAAATTTATACTATCTGATCCCGATAGAGCTTTTCAGCTTTCATTCTATCCAAACAATGGAATTGGGTTACTGCGCATGGAATTTATTATAACTCATCTTATCAAAATTCACCCTATGGCACTGGTGAAATTCAATGAGATCAAAGATGTTAAAATCAAAAAAACTATTGAAGAACTCACCTGGCAATATAAGGATAAGAAGGATTATTTTGTGGATGAATTGTGCCGGGGTCTTGCAGTAATGGCTGCCGCTTTTTATCCGAAAGAAGTGATAGTTAGGATGAGCGATTTTAAGAGCAATGAATATGCAAATCTCATAGGAGGCAAACAATTCGAACCAGAAGAAGAGAATCCCATGCTTGGTTTTCGGGGGGCGGCAAGATATTACCATCCTTTCTATAAAGACGGATTTGAACTGGAATGCAAGGCGATAAAAAAACTTAGGGAAGAAATGGGACTTACCAATGTAAAGGTGATGATCCCGTTTTGCCGAACTCTGGAGGAAGGTCGGAATGTAGTAGAACTGATGAAAAAATTC
>DATISX010000182.1:0-9812 GCA_035468275.1 Salegentibacter sp. | reverse complement strand
TCGCTGGTTGCCTATCCTCAACGAATTTGACGAATACGGTGTTGATGTGTGTTACGAAGTACATCCTGGTGAAGACCTGCACGACGGAGTGACTTTTGAACGTTTCCTTGATGCGACGAACAATCATAATCGGGTAAATCTCTTGTATGACCCCAGCCATTTTGTACTTCAGCAACTTGATTATATCCAGTATATAGACCATTATCACGAATACATAAAAATGTTTCACGTGAAGGATGCCGAGTTTAATCCCACCGGAAAGAAAGGCACTTTTGGCGGCTATGAAGACTGGAAAGATCGCGCAGGAAGATACCGAAGCCCGGGAGACGGGCAGGTGGATTTTAAGACCATTTTCTCCAAACTTACCGAATACGGCTGTGATGTTTGGGCGGTAATGGAATGGGAATGCTGTATCAAGTCTCCTGAACAGGGAGCACGTGAAGGAGCACCATTTATAAAGAATCATATCGTTGAGGCTACCCAAAAGAAATTTGATGATTTTGCCGGGACTGAGATCGATGAAGATAAATTAAAACGAATATTAGGAATCAACTAAAACCAACCAAATGAAAAAAATAAGTTTTGCATTAATCACAACCACATTACTAATGGTGGGTTGTAAGGATAACTCCAAAAACGAAGAAAACACCGCTTCTGAATCCGAAATAACAATGAAGGAAGACCAGGAAAAAGAATGGGAAGATCTTTTCAACGGAAATGATCTCGAAGGCTGGAAAGCCTTTAACAGCGATTCTATCTCTAACCAGTGGAAAGCTGAAGATGGGACAATAGCCTTCACTCCTGCTGAAGGGGAACGCCAGGGAACAGAGAACCTGATCACAGAAAAACAATATGAAAATTTTGAACTTTCCCTGGATTGGAAAATTTCAGAAGCAGGAAACAGTGGGATTATGTGGAGTGTTCAGGAAGGTGAAGACTTTAACGAACCATACCTAACCGGTCCAGAGATCCAGGTGCTGGATAATAAAGCCCATCCTGATGCTGAAAATGGGCCAATCAGGCAAGCTGGAGCTCTTTACGACATGGTTCCCCCGTCTGAAGATGTAACCAAACCTGCAGGAGAATGGAACTCTACGGTAATTAGAATAAATCATGAAGAGAACAAGGGCTCTGTAGAAATGAATGGCACCCTGGTTACTGAATTCGCATTACACGGAAAAGAATGGGATGAAATGATAAAAAATTCGAAGTTTAAGGACTGGGAAGATTTTGGTAAAACCCATAAGGGCCATATCGCATTACAGGATCACGGCGACAAGGTTTGGTACCGGAATATTAAAATTAAGGAACTGGACTAAAACCTATAATTCTTAGTTAAAAAACTGCAATCGGTTCAGGCTGATTGCAGTTTTTTTATTTCAGTTAAAACCAAATTCATAAATTTAAAGTAAAATCCCACCTATGAAAACTAATAAGGTAAAGTTTAAAAATAAGAATGGCGAAGAATTAATGGGTTACCTGGAGTTACCCCATAATCAGGATCCACATAACTTTGTGTTATTTGCACATTGTTTTACCTGTAACAAAAATTTCTTCGCGGCTAAAAATATAAGTCGTTCCCTGGCATCTGCCGGATACGGGGTTTTAAGATTCGATTTTACCGGACTGGGAGAAAGCGAGGGGGATTTGTCAGACACCAATTTTTCAGGGAATATTCAGGACCTGGTGGCAGCAGCCGAATTCTTAAAGGAAGAACATCAGGCACCGGGATTGCTGGTTGGGCATTCACTTGGTGGTGCGGCCGTATTATATGCAGCAAAACAAATTGCCTCTGTAAAAGCTGTAGCCACGGTTGCTGCTCCCTCGACCATAAAACACGTAGAAGGCCTGCTGCGGAGCAATATTGATGAAATTGAAAAAAGCGGAAAAGCCAGTGTTAATATCGGCGGACGTTCTTTTGAGGTGAAAAAGCAATTCCTGGACGATATTCGGGACCACGATCTCGGTTCCTATTTAATCGATCTCAAAAGAGCCCTGCTCATCCTGCATTCCCCACAAGACAGAATTGTAGGAATAAAAAATGCAGAAGAACTTTATGTGGCCGCGAGGCATCCCAAAAGTTTTATTTCCCTTGATGGCGCAAGTCATTTAATGGAGTCTGAAGAAGATGCAGTATACGCAGGAAATACAATCGCGACCTGGGCTCAAAAATATCTGCAAATTGAGGAAAAAACTCTCCCTGAATCTCAAAGCGATGTTGTAGCTAATTTGGGAAGTACGGGTTATACTACTCAAATGAAAGCCGGAAGACATCATTTTAGCGCTGATGAACCAGTTAAAGCGGGTGGAAATGATTACGGGCCCACCCCCTATCAATTAGTTTCAGCAGGTTTGGCTGCCTGTACTTCTATGACCCTCCATATGTATGCAAGAAGAAAGAAATGGCCGCTGGAAAATGTGGAAACCCACGTTTCTTATTCCCGGGAACACGCTAGGGACTGCGATAATTGTGAAGACAAAACTTCAAAAATAGATACCTTTAAAAGGGAAATCGAAATAAAAGGTAATCTTGACGAGAAACAGAAAAAAAGACTTTTGGAAATAGCAGATAAATGTCCGGTTCATAAAAGTTTAGCCAGCGCGACTCAAATCCCAACACAACTAAAAAATTAACCCAAAATAATTATAAAACCGCAATAGGGCTAGCCTGGCCAATGTTAAGCTCTCCTTAAATCTTTGGTGAACAATAGGAATAAGGCTAATTTAGTTATGTTAAATCTGAAAAACCAATCAATAGATTATGAAACGTATTAGCTTATCATTAGTAATTTTTGCTTCCGTAGCAATTATCGGATGTAAAAACGATAAAAAAGAAGAAGACAAGACTACCCCCGATTCCGAAATGAATTCAACCATGGATGACATAGAAAATGAATCGGATGTAAAAAAAGTAACCGTTACAATGAACCCGAATAACGACAGTAACCTGGCCGGGGAAGTTGTTTTCACAGAAGAAGACGGCGAAGTTAGTATGACAGCACTTATCACCGGACTTCAGGAAGGTGAACATGCTATCCACATTCATGAATTCGGAGACTGTTCCATGGAAGATGGCTCTTCAGCCGGAGGACACTGGAATCCAACCGACGAAAGACACGGTAAATGGGGTGATGCTGAAGGATATCACAAAGGCGATATTGGAAATTTCACCACCGATGCTAACGGAAACGGTACCGTAACAATGACAACTGACGAATGGTGTATTGGTTGTGGGGATGAAGAAAAAGACATTCTGGGAAAATCCATAATCGTTCATGACGGAGTTGATGATTTCACCTCTCAGCCTGCAGGAAATGCCGGCGATCGTGTGGGATGTGGTGTTATTGAAGAATAATATCTTAGACTCTTTTAACTTTATAAAGCGGCCTTTGCCGCTTTTTTTCAACTCATAAAAGAAACATTATGAATATTTTTGAGGCCTTACGCCAGGAACACGAAATTCAACGTGATTTAGTAGACAAACTCGTGAAAACTCATGGGAATACTGAAGAAAGAAAAAAGATCTTTGAACAACTGAAACATGAATTGAAGATCCACGCAGATGCCGAGGAAAGGCATTTTTATGTTCCACTGATAAAGAAAGATCTTACTCAAGAGAAAGCCCGCCACAGTGTTGCAGAACACCATGAAATGGATGAACTCATAGAAAAACTGGAAGACACCGAAATGGATGCTTCTAACTGGCTCAAATTAGCCAAAGATCTTGAACACATTGTGATTCATCACCTGGATGAAGAGGAGCACGAAGTCTTTCAAATGGCGGGGAAAGCTCTTACCGATAACCAAAAAACTTCCCTTGCAGCAGATTACAATAAGGAAATAAGAAAAATGAGAAGTAACTAGTCCGCTTTAAATTTTTAAAGATAAACCGGTCTTTAAACGACCGGTTTATTTGTTTAAATCTCTTCCTTGTCTATTTTCATTTTCCTTTCGTAACCTTTAAATGGTCTGATAATAAGCCGGGCGGCCTTATCATAATTAATATAATTATAAACCCAGTTAAAGAAAGTCACTAGTCGATTTCTGAAACCAATTAAAAACCAAAGGTGAACAAACATCCAGACAAACCAGGCAGAAAAGCCTGAGAATTTCATTTTTCCCAGGTCTACCACTGCCCTATTGCGCCCTACTGTGGCCATTGTTCCCTTATCGTGATAAGAAAAAGCTTCCATTTGTTCTCCTTTTATTAGTCTGATTAAATTTTTCGCCAGATGTTTTCCCTGCTGAATAGCGGGTTGTGCCACCATTGGGTGACCTTTGGGATATTCCTTTGTTTGCATTAATGCTATATCTCCAATGGCAAAAACGTTTTCATAACCATTAACCTGATTAAAGGCATTTACCTCATACCTATTTGCTTTCTCCACCATCGCGGAAGCATTTAAACCTTTAACAGGAGCTCCCGTAACCCCAGCCGACCAAATAAAGGTTTCAGTCTTTATTTTTAGATCGGTGTTGGTTGTTACAAGGTGACCATCATAGCTTTCCACCATGGTATTTAAATGAATATGCACACCGAGCTCTTCTAAAAACTTATGAGCCTTTTCAGAAGCATTTTCACTCATGGGTGGCAAAACCCTGTCTAAACCTTCCAGAAGATGGATATTCATCTCATTAATATCGATATCGGGATAATCTTTAGGAACAATATGGTTTCGCAATTCTGAAATTGCACCGCTTAATTCAACCCCCGTGGGTCCGGCACCTACCAGTACAAAATTGAGCAGTGCCTTTCTCTTTTCGGGATCATCAGTTATAACCGCCTGTTCCAGATTTTCAAGAATTAAACTTCGGATATTTAATGCCTGCGGAACAGTTTTCATCCACATCCCATTCTCCTCGATACTCTTATTTCCGAAGAAATTGGTTTTTGAACCCGTAGCGATCACCAGGTAATCGTAAGCGAGATCACCAATGCTGGTAGAAACTATATTTTCTTCGCCACTGATAGATTTTACCTCTGCAAGCCGAAAGATTGCATTTTTATTGCCCCTGGTAATTTTTCTAAGCGGATACGCGATTGAATCCGGCTCCAGCCCTGAAGTAGAAACCTGGTATAATAAAGGTTGGAAAGTGTGATAATTGTGCTTGTCCAGGATTACCAGCTGTACCTCTTTCTTAAGGAGATTTCTCATAAGCGACATTCCGGCAAATCCACCCCCAATTATGACCACTCGGGGTAAATCGGTTCTGGGTATATTCATAGAAGCTCGGTTTTACTCAAATTTAGTTTTTCTCAATCTTATACTGAAAAATAAACCTTTACTTAACGATACTTTATAGTTTTTTGTAACATTGTACCCTTCCATGCTACTTATATACGCTAACTGACTCCTGTGGATAAAGAATTAGAACATCAGTTTATAACCAATTTAGAGAAACATCAGAATATTGCGCATAAGATTTGTCGTATTTATACTAATGATCAGGATTCGCATAACGATTTATTTCAGGAGATCACCATTCAGCTTTGGAAAGCTTACCCAAAGTTCCGGGGAGAAGCAAAATTCAGCACTTGGATGTACAGGGTAGCTTTAAACACTGCAATCACATTATACCGAAAGAAAAAAAGAGGTATTAAAACCCAGGATTTCGATACGGTTCACTTTAAAATTAAAACCGAAGAGTACAATGGAGAAGTTGAAGAACAACTTAAACTTATGTACGCTGCTATTAAGGAACTAAATGATATTGAAAAAGCCCTGGTTTTTCTTTATCTAGAAGAAAAAAACTACAGGGAAATTTCAGAAACTTTAGGGATAACAGAAGTTAATGCCAGAGTGAAGATGAATAGAGTAAAGACGAAATTAAAAAGCATAATAAATCCGTAACGGAATATGGATGAACTTGATATTTTAAAAAAAGACTGGAAAAAACAGGAAGCATCGCTGCCTAAACTTTCCTATAATGAAATCTATAAAATGCTGTGGAAGAAATCTTCTTCTATCGTAAGATGGATTTTTATTATTAGTATTTTGGAACTCCTGTTTTGGGGGGTGCTCAATATTTTACTCTCAGATGGGGAATTCTGGAAGAGAATGGAGATTATTAATTTAAAAGAATTTACCGTTGGGGTGTATTTTTTAAGCTACGCTATTACCTTTTACTTTATTTACCGGTTTTACCGGAATTACAAAAAGATCTCCAGTACCGACGATGCGGCTACCTTAATGAAAAATATTTTAATCACAAGAAAAACGGTAAAGTGTTACGTTGGTTTTATAATTATCTCTTCGGCCGTCACTTCTTTAGTTTATGCATATTTCACAATTTTTTACCACGCTGCTAATACTGAAGTAACAGACCCTGCAAAATATAGCTTTAGCATTACTCAATGGCTAGTTCTCACTGCGGCTATAGTTTTTGCCTTAGCTATTTTCTTAGGTCTTTTATGGCTCTTCTACCGACTTTTATATGGTATTCTCTTAAAGCGACTGAATAAAAATTATAAGGATTTAAAGAGTTTAGAAAAATAAAAAAAGCGCCGATTGGCGCTTTTTTTATCAAAATATTTATTTTCTATTGCTCGGCACCCCATTCCTTAAGGGAATCTTTGTTCATTTTGATATAATCCTGGTTGCCATCCTTTTCGGCAGCTGCCAGGGATTTCTTTGCTGTGGAAATAGCCTCATCTTTTTTACCCATATCGGCTTCAATAAGAGATTTTCTCCTTAAAACCCAATAGGCATCATTCCCCATTTCTACGGATTTATTAATCCATTCATAGGCTTTATCCAAATCCTTCTTTTCGTCGTGGTAGTAACTGGCGGCAGCAAAATAATCCCCCGCGCCCGGACCATTCATAACTTTTTCGATACTGGCCATAGCCTTAGCCTCTGTTGGAACATTAAAAGTTAAACTAGCCACTGTAGTATCCCACAGAAAATTAAGAGATGCAGAATTATTTTGAAGGTCGTCTATTAAAATGGTAAAAGTTTCCATTTCAAAAGGAAGTTCCATTACTATTGCAGTGGCTTTTAGGGCTACTTTTTCTTCATTCCATTCTGCTGGATTACCCCAGTTTTGGGCATCCTTGTAAAAGATTACTTCCCATTCTTTTTCCCCGGGAATACTATAAATAGCATAAGTGCCCTTTTTTAATTCCTTACCGTCAATTGTAATATCATCGCTAAAAGTAATTTTGGTGTTTTCGTTGGCTCCTGTTCGCCAAACTTCATCGTAAGGCACAAGATTTCCAAAGATTTCGCGATCTCTCATTCCCGGGCGGGAATATTCTAAAGTGACATCGGTAAGCCCAACTTTTTGTTCAATTTTAGTAAACGGGCTCGGTTGTGGAGCTTGCACCTGGGCTTGAGCAGCACTCATCACTCCCGCAGTAAATAAGAAAAGAAGTAGTTTTTTCATTTTTAAATAAGTTTTTTAGTTTACTCAAATATAGGTAGAAAAGCATTAAATTTCTATAAGAGATTTAGTTTTTGTTTAACTATAAATATTTTAAATTAAACAAAACTAACTTTAATTTTGCTACAAATAATAGATAATGAAAATCTACACTTTAAAATCGGTTCAAAAACTTCCCATTAGCCTTGAGAAAGCCTGGAAATTTTTATCCAGTCCGGGTAATTTAAAAACCATCACCCCGGATTATATGAGCTTCGATATTATTACGGGAGATGACAGGCCAATGTATCCAGGTCAAATAATACAATATATTGTCACCCCTATAGCAGGAATTAAAACTAAATGGGTTACCGAAATTACTCACGTAAAAGACAGGGAATATTTTGTAGATGAACAACGTTTTGGTCCTTATTCCCTTTGGCATCACAAACATTTTTTGAAAGAAATTCCAGGTGGTGTAGAGATGGAAGATATAGTAGATTATAAATTGCCATTTGGAATTTTAGGAACTATAGTTCAACCTCTCTTAGTAGCCCCTAAGCTAAAAGAGATTTTTGACTATAGAAGATCAAAACTCATAGAATTGTTTGGTGAATATAAGAAAGAGGAGAAAACTCAGCCCGTTTAAAAAAAAGACATTATTGCCTAGTATTAGATCTAAAGTTATGAAAAGAAACATTTTACTTATTGGCGGCTCCACAGGAATTGGCCTGGAGATCTCCAACCAACTTTCCGATGATAATAACGTGATAGTTGCGTCAAGAACCAAAGGAGAATTGAAAGAAGGAATTAAACATCTGGATTTTGATGTTACTAAAGATAATATTGAAGATCTTGATTTGCCAGATGAAATTCATGGGTTGGTTTATTGTCCCGGGACCATCAACCTTAAGCCTTTTAAAATGCTGAAACCAAAAGATTTCGAAGAGGATCTGAATCTCAATTTTTTAGGTTTGGTTAAGGTAGTCCATGGGTTATTGCCTAAATTGAAAAATGCGGAAGATGCAAGTTTAGTGTTTTTTAGCAGCGTGGCAGTAAAAGTTGGAATGCCTTTTCATTCCAGTGTTGCTGCAGCGAAAGGAGCCATAGAAGGCTTTGCAAGATCTCTGGCCGCCGAATACGCCCCGGGATTGCGTGTAAATGTAATCGCTCCTTCGTTAACCCAAACTCCGCTTGCAGAAAAATTACTTTCTAATGATGCCAAGAAAGAAAAAATGAGCGAAAGACACCCGCTTAAAAGAATTGGGACAACTTCCGATATGGCTAACGCTGCTACATTTTTGTTAAGTGATAAAAGCGGATGGATCACAGGGCAGGTAATTGGTATTGATGGCGGCCTTTCGGTTTTAAATATTGCGTAGATGAGTGAAAAACTATCAGTATTTTGGTTTAGACGGGACCTGAGACTTGATGATAATGTTGGTTTTCTTGAGGCATTAAAATCGGGGAAACCGGTAATTCCTGTATTTATTTTTGATACCGAAATTCTGGATAAACTGCCAGAGAATGATGCCAGGTTAAGCTTTATTCATGCTGAACTTCAGAAAATGCGAAAACAACTTCAGGAAGAACATGATAGTTCTATTGCAATGTATTATGGGAAACCCAGGGAGATCTTTCAAAAACTAATGAGAGAGTATGAAATCGCTGAAGTTTTTACTAATCATGATTACGAACCCTATGCATTGGAGCGGGACCGGGAAATAGCCGAAATGCTTTCAGACAACAATATTAAGTTCCACACTTTTAAAGACCAGGTGATCTTTGAAAAAGATGAAATTGTCAAAAAAGATGGAGAACCGTATGTGGTTTACACTCCATATATGAAATTATGGAAAGCTCATTTAAAGGAAATTGATCTTAAGACCTATTATACAAGTCAGTATCTACAAAATCTGATACAGAACTCGCAATTGCCGGATTTAAGTCTAAGTGATATTGGTTTTAAAACTTCAGAAATCAAAGTCCCGGCTTACAATGTTAGTCCAGGCTTAATTCAACAATATGAAAATACAAGGAATATTCCTGGCATAAATGGCACTTCGAGACTTGGTCCTCACCTGCGATTCGGAACGGTTAGCATTCGAAAAATGATAAAAAATGCTGATGCCGAAAACAATAAAACCTTCCTTGAAGAACTGATCTGGCGGGAATTTTTCATGCAGGTTTTATATCATTTCCCGGATACCGTTACTGAATCCTTCAAGAAAAAATACGACCGGATAAAATGGCGAAACAACGCTGAAGAATTTGAATTATGGAAAGCCGGAAAAACCGGATTTCCACTCGTTGATGCCGGAATGCGGCAACTAAACCAAACCGGGTTTATGCATAACCGGGTGAGAATGCTTGTGGGGAGTTTTCTTTGCAAACATCTGCTTATAGACTGGCGCTGGGGAGAAGCCTATTTTGCTGAAAATCTTTTGGAT
>DATISX010000181.1:0-9715 GCA_035468275.1 Salegentibacter sp. | reverse complement strand
AGAGCTTGTAGCTTCTATTCTGAATAATACTGAAGAAGATGAAACTCAGAAGAAACAAAAACACGCTCATATTGCCGAACTTAAAGCTATCCTGGAAACCATCGATACCGATGAAGCCCGAAAACTGAACCAGCTTACCCAATACCTGCGTAAAAAAGCGGTATGGATCCTTGGTGGTGATGGCTGGGCCTATGATATTGGATATGGGGGTGTAGATCACGTTCTGGCTTCAGGAGAAGATATCAATATCCTGGTGATGGACACTGAAGTATATTCCAATACCGGAGGGCAAATGTCTAAAGCGACTCCTCTGGGAGCCAGCGCCAAGTTCGCGGTTTCAGGTAAAAAATCTTCTAAGAAGAGCCTGGCTTTGCAAGCGGTTTCCTATCAGAATGTTTATGTAGCTCAGGTAGCTATTGGTGCAAAAGACCTCCAGACTCTTAAAGCCATTGAGGAAGCAGCAGCCTATCCCGGGCCTTCAATTATAATTGCTTACTCACACTGTGGAGAACATGGTTATGAATTGAAACACGGAGTTACTCAACAGGAAAAAGCTGTCGAAACCGGTTACTGGCCTTTGTTCAGATTTAATCCTGCGCAACCTAAGGGCAAGAGATTTAAACTGGATTCCAAAGCTCCTGCAGCTCCGTTAAGCGACTTCATGTATAAAGAGACCCGATTTACCAGAGTTGTGAAAGAGAACGCTGAATTGGGTGCCGAACTTTTAAAACGTGCCCAGGAGGAAGTGGAAACCAAATGGGAGAAACTGGAACTTTTTAGAGATATGTAACAGCTAAGATAAGATTACCCTTTAGAGAAGATCAATATTAAATATCATACAAATGAAAGCTAATGCAAATAAATTTTTTGATGAGGCCCTGCAAAAATTAGGTCAGGCTAACGACGAATTTTACAGGCCCGAGGAGGATCTGGTGGCTTATTCGGTATGCCGAAATGCACAATTCTCCATTGAGAACTTTCTAAAGGGATACCTTCTGAGACATAAGGTAGATCCCTGGGATTGCGATTCCCTGGACTGCCTTTATGAAAAATGTTTAGACATTAATAAGAACTTTTCACAACTAGACCTTAATGCGCTTCAGTGTAAATCCCATACTATGAATACCCGGGATTGCAGTGATCTGCCCAAAGTGAGCAATTGTTTGGCTGCTGCCAATAAATTGGAAGCTCTTTTCAAGCAAGAACAGATTATTGTTTAAGTTTTGTTGATTATCTCCTGACTATTATTTTTTTAAGTTTTAATTTGTAAGGAGCTTTCTGCCCGTGCCTGGTAGAAAGCTCTTTTTTTGCCACAAAAAAATCCCGCCTCTAAAGAAGCGGGATTAATTATTTGATCTCAGGTTTTACCTGTTACATCATTCCGGGCATACCTCCGCCCATTCCACCTGGCATACCGCCACCCTTGTCATCTTCAGGGATGTCAGTAAGTGCACATTCGGTAGTTAAGATCATTCCGGCAACTGAAGCAGCATTTTCAAGAGCTATTCTGGTTACTTTCTTAGGATCTATAATCCCGGCTTTCATCATATCTACGAAAGTGTCGGTCTTGGCGTCATAACCAAAATCCTTATCACCTTCCAGTACTTTATTGATCACTACTGAACCTTCCCCACCTGCGTTTTCTACTATAGTTCTAAGTGGAGCCTCGATTGCACGAACCACGATTTGGATTCCTGTAGCCTCGTCATCATTTTCAGATTGAAGATCTTTCAGAACGGCCTGAGCACGCACAAGCGCAACTCCACCTCCGGCAACGATTCCTTCTTCTACAGCCGCTCTCGTGGCGTGAAGAGCATCATCTACACGGTCTTTCTTCTCTTTCATCTCTACTTCTGAAGCGGCACCTACATAAAGTACGGCAACACCTCCGGCTAGTTTAGCCAAACGCTCCTGAAGTTTTTCTTTATCGTAATCTGAAGTGGTAGATTCGATCTGTGATTTGATCTGATTTACACGGTTTTGGATGTCTGTATTGTTTCCTGCCCCATTTACAATAGTAGTATTGTCTTTGTCGATAGCTACTTTTTCTGCAGTACCGAGCATATCTATGGTGGTGTTTTCAAGAGTGAATCCTCTTTCTTCTGAAATTACTGTTCCACCGGTTAAGATAGCGATATCTTCAAGCATTGCTTTTCTTCGGTCTCCAAAACCTGGAGCTTTTACTGCAGCGATTTTAAGCGAACCACGTAGTTTATTTACTACAAGAGTAGCAAGAGCTTCTCCGTCTACATCTTCAGCAATAATTAAAAGAGGCTTTCCTGATTGAGCTACAGGCTCAAGAACAGGTAAAAGATCTTTCATCGCAGATATCTTCTTGTCATATAGAAGGATATACGGACTTTCAAGATCGGCGGTCATTTTCTCGCTGTTGGTAACAAAATATGGAGATAAGTAACCACGGTCAAACTGCATCCCCTCAACTACATCTACGTGAGTTTCGGTACCTTTTGCTTCTTCAACGGTGATTACACCTTCTTTACCAACTTTTCCGAAGGCTTCGGCGATAAGTTCCCCGATGTGCTCGTCGTTGTTAGCAGAAATAGAAGCAACCTGCTTAATTTTTTCAGAAGAATCACCAACTTCTTTAGTTTGCTTTTCAAGATCTTTGGTAAGGGCTATAACAGCCTTATCGATTCCGCGTTTAAGATCCATTGGGTTAGCACCTGCAGCAACGTTCTTCAAACCTTCTTTTACGATAGCCTGAGCAAGAACGGTAGCGGTAGTGGTACCATCACCGGCAAGGTCGTTGGTTTTGGAAGCAACTTCCTTAACCATCTGTGCACCCATATTCTCAAGAGGGTCTTCCAGTTCGATTTCTTTTGCTACGGTAACTCCATCTTTGGTCACAGTTGGAGCGCCAAATGATTTGCTGATAATTACGTTACGTCCCTTTGGTCCAAGGGTTACTTTTACGGCGTTTGCCAAAGCATCTACACCGCGTTTGATCCCGTCACGGGCCTGGATGTCAAATTTTATATCTTTTGCCATGTTAATTAAATTTTTGTCATTTCCGCAGCGGCGGAAATCTTGTTAATTAAATTTTATCAATTCCGCAAAGGCGGAATTCCATTTTGTTTTTATTGAAAATTCCCTTTTGGGGAAAAGTGAAGTCTTATACTATCGCAAGTATGTCATCTTCCCGCATGATAAGGTAGTCCTTACCTTCCAGTTTTAGCTCGGTCCCGGCAAATTTACCGTAAAGAACCATATCTCCTTCTTTTACAGTCATGTCGTGATCTTTATTGCCTTTTCCTACAGCTACAACTTTCCCACGTTGAGGTTTTTCCTTGGCGGTTTCAGGGATGTATATTCCCGAAGCGGTTTTTGTTTCGGCTGCTGCCGGCTCGATAAGTACCCGGTCTGAAAGCGGTTTAATGTTTAGTCCCATTTTTTATGAATTTATTTTTAAGGTTAATTACTTTTTAAGTGCATACTGGAGTTTCTAAAATTGTGCCATGGGACGAATACTGACATTTGGGAACAAAAAAATGCCAGCTTGTCACAAGCTGGCATATAAATCTTTTTATGAAAAGTGTGCTTCCTAGTTATTGTCAGCCTCAGGATCAACCGGAGATTGAATAGGAGCAGGAATATTTGTTTCTATTTCTTCATCGCCATCAAAAACACGGGATTCGGTAATTCCGTTGCCATCCATTATCGTGATGTTGGAAAGAAGGATTAAAACCAGTAATAAAGTAGCCAAAGTCCAGGTGCTTTTATCTAAAAAGTCGCCTGTTTTCTGAACGCCACCAACTTGTTGACCTCCGCCACCAAAAGAAGAAGATAAACCGCCACCTTTAGGGTTTTGTACCATAATTACTACTATGAGTAAAAAGGCTACAATGATAATTAATGCTAAAAAAATAGTGAATGTACTCATTCTGAAATGTTATTGTTTTCCTGTAATTTCTCTATTGCCCGAATTTGGTCTGCAAAGAAACCACTTTTTTCGGGATTTTTCAAAATTAAAATTTTATATGCTTGTATAGCTTTGGTATAGTTTTTTTGTTCCAGGTAAACTTTGGCCAAAGTTTCGGTCATCAGTGCCTCCGGGGAGGTTGTGTTGCGCTCTGCAAGATTGTTTTTTTTCGGACTTTTCCCTGGTTTTATCTTCGGACTTTTAGAAATAAACTCATCAATAAGTTCATATTTCCTAGTGATTTCTGCTGAAGTTTTCTCCTGCTCCCTCACAGGCTTTGCTGAAGTGAGTTTTAACCATTCTGAAAATGAATGAGATTCTGAAGGATTGAATTCCAAAGGACTCCCAATTCCGAGCTTTTCTTCTGCTGAAGCTTCTTTTTCCTTCTCTATCGGATGAGCGGCCTTTTCAAAAAGATCAGGATCCATAACGCGCTCAGATTCCGATTGCTTCATTTTTATGGCCTCATCTATGGCGATGCTTCTCCTGCCAAAAACCTCCTGGGCTTCGTAGACCACGATATTCTTTAAATGTTCTTCCTGGTCTTTTATCTGTTTGGCTATCCTGTTCTGATTAAATTCTTCTGAAGTAATAAAATCAAAAAGCACACTCCTGTCGGTAGTATAAGCTGCCGTCTTTTTAAGTGCCGAATTGTAACTTAGTGTATTATGTTCCTTGAGACCTTTTAGCCTTAATGCCCGGGCGGTTTGAAAATAAGGAGTTTCCGCCAGAATAATTTCCAGCGCTCTGGTTTGGGCTTCGGTTATCGAGCCCGGTTGTTCCAGTATTTTTATAAACTCCTGTTTTTCCATTACCAGTCGGTTAAGGCGGCATTAAAGATATCCTGGGTTAATCTCGAATAGATCTCTTCTATAGCCGAGTCCAGCGCGCCACCAACAAGTTGTTGGTTTGCGGGATAATCATAATAAAAGGAGAATCTGCGTTCAAAATCTTTTTCCGGTTCCAGAGTGTTGTAATACCTCACGTTAACTGCAATAGTAAGTCGGTTTTCAGCTGCGGTATTTTCAGAAGTAGCCGACATCGGTGCAATAAAATAATCGATTATTTCCCCTTCAAAGATCAAATCGGCGTTATTGTTGGCCAGGTTCAGGCTGGTTTGATTCTGGATCAGGTCCTGAAGTTCCAGAGTAAAGGTCCTGTCTATTCCCGGTTCTACAAGATCGGCCGTATTCTGAAAGAAATTTACCTGGAAGGTCTCGGCATCACCGGTATCGGCACCGGTGAAGGAGTACATTCCGCAGGATTGCACGGCGAAAATTAGTAGGAAACTAAATAAAAATGCGGTTCTCTTCATAAGTATTTTAACTCCCGGTTAAAGGTTATATTGTTTGATCTTTCGGTATAAAGTTCGCTCACTTATACCCAATTCTTCGGCTGCTGCTTTGCGCTTCCCGTTATGGCGCTCCAGGGATTTCTTGATAAGCTCCAGCTCCTTGTCATGCAAAGAAAGGGTTTCTTCCTCTTCTATCTCCTCGGCAAAATAATATTTGTCGGATTCTGCTTTTTGCGCAGCTTTCGGACTTTGCTGCGGAATTTGTAAAACCTCCAGCTTTTCGGCAGTTAACTCTTCTGATTCGGCGTCTTCATCGTCTTCATCTCCGTAAATTTTATTGATGAGACTTTCATTTTCATCGCGTACCTTCTCTGAATTACCATGTTCCATTAATTTCATGGTAAGACTTTTCAGGTCGTTAAGATCACTTTTCATATCGAACAGAACCTTGTAAAGGATCTCCCGCTCATTGCTGAAATCGCTTTCCTTCTTTTTATCAGCGATTACAGCGGGCAGATTACTGCCAATATTCGGCAGATATTCCTTGAGGTTTTCAGCAGTGATGATGCGTTCCTGTTCCAGCACCGAGATCTGTTCGGCAATATTTCTCAACTGCCTTATATTTCCGCCCCATCGATAATTTTCAAGGAGCTTTACGGCATCCTCGTCCAGTTTTATGGTAGGCATCTTATATTTCAAAGCAAAATCTGAAGCGAATTTTCTAAACAAAAGATGAATATCCCCTTTTCGTTCCCTTAGTGGTGGCAGGTGAATATCTACTGTGCTTAACCGATAATACAGGTCTTCTCTAAATCTTTCCTTCTTTATGGATTCCTGCATATCTATATTGGTGGCAGCCACGATGCGTACATTGGTTTTCTGAACCTTGGAAGAACCAACTTTCATGAATTCTCCGTTTTCTAAAACCCTTAGTAAACGCACCTGGGTTGGTAGCGGAAGTTCCCCAACTTCATCTAAAAAAATGGTACCGCCATCGGCAACTTCAAAATAACCGCTTCGGGTTTGAGTAGCCCCGGTAAAAGCGCCTTTTTCGTGTCCAAAAAGTTCACTATCAATAGTGCCTTCAGGGATCGCCCCACAGTTAACGGCGATGTATTTACCATGTTTTCTATGGGAAAGCGAATGTATGATCTTGGGGATACTTTCTTTACCAACTCCGCTTTCTCCCGTTACCAGCACCGAAATATCGGTAGGAGCAACCTGAATGGCTTTTTCAATGGCCCGGTTTAATTTCTGGTTGTCGCCAATGATGCCAAATCGCTGTTTTGTTGCCTGTATTGATTCCATAAATATATCTAATCTCGTCCTTTCCGCGCAGGCGGAAATCTAATCTAATTCATTGTCATTCCCGCGCAGGCGGAAATCTAATCTAATCCATTGTCATTCCCGCGAAGGCGGGAACCTAATTATTCTCACTAAATCCCACCGGCTCCCCGATAAGGGTAGCACTGGTGCAATCCTTTATTTTTACATTCACGAAATCTCCAATCTTGTAGTTTTCTTTAGGAAATACCACCACGGTACTTTGTGTTGTTCGCCCGCTCCATTGTTCGCTTGATTTTTTGGATTCCTTTTCTATCAAAACCTCTACGGTTTTGCCCAGGTATGCTTGCGTTCTAAAATGGTTATGTTCCCGCTGAAGCTGAACTATTTCCGCTAATCTTCGTTGTTTTACGTCTGAAGGAACATCGTCTTTCAGCTTTCGTGCAGCCATAGTGCCTGGCCTTTCAGAATACGCATACATATAGCCGAAGTCATATTTCACGTATTCCATTAAGGATAACGTATCCCGGTGATCCTCTTCAGTTTCTGTTGGGAAGCCCACGATTAAATCCTGTGAGATGGAACATTCGGGCATCAATTCTCTTATATAGTCTATAAGTTTAAAATATTCTTCGCGTGTGTGCAGTCTGTTCATCTCTTTTAAGATCCTGTCGCTTCCGCTTTGAACCGGTAAATGAATATGTTTGCAAATATTCGGATAAGCGGCCACAACTTCAATCACCTCCAAAGTCATATCCTGCGGATTGGAAGTTGAGAACCTAATCCTCATTTTTGGTTGGGCTTCAGCAACCAGTTTCAAAAGTGCGGAGAAATCGGTGGCCGTGGCCTTTTGCATTTCCGAAGCATTTTTAAAGTCTTTTTTGAGACCGCCGCCATACCATAAATAACTATCTACATTCTGGCCTAAAAGAGTAATCTCTTTGTAGCCTTTTGCAGCCAGGTCGTTCACCTCTTCCACGATGCTCTGTGGGTCACGGCTTCGTTCCCTTCCGCGGGTAAAAGGCACCACGCAGAATGTGCACATATTGTCGCAACCACGTGTTATAGAAACAAATGCCGAAACCCCAGTACTTTGAAGTCTTACCGGAGAAATATCGGCGTAAGTTTCTTCTTTAGAAAGGATCACATTTATTGCATCCCGACCTGCTTCCACTTCGTTGATGAGATTGGGCAGATCTTTATAAGCATCCGGGCCTACTACAAGATCTACGATCTTTTCTTCTTCCAGGAATTTTTCTTTAAGACGCTCGGCCATGCAGCCAAGCACGCCAACTTTCATTCCCGGATTTATGCGTTTTACGGCATTATATTTTTCAAGACGTTTTCTAACAGTCTGTTCTGCTTTTTCTCTAATGGAACAGGTGTTTACCAAAACAAGATCAGCTTCCTCCAGATTCTGGGTTGTGTTGAAACCTTCTTTTGAAAGAATAGAAGCCACGATCTCAGAATCGCTGAAATTCATCGCGCAACCATAACTCTCTATAAAGAGCTTACGGGTGTTCTGTTTCTTTGGCTCTATTACAAGACTATTGCCTTGTTGTTTTTCGTCAATTATCTTCTCCATAATACTTTTCTCGCCTTTTACGACTTTAAGATTTGCAAAGATAGGACTAAAGCTGTTTCTGACAAAGTGACAGAATTTTTTTTATCTGTTTCACGCAACCTTTCAGGAATTGGTGCATCTAAAAAGAAACTAACAACTACCACAATGAGGATTTTTTACTCTCTTATCGCTCTGCTCCTGATGGCTTTAATGACTCTTTTTACTTCCTGTGAAAAAGAAACAGAAACAGGCAACATGGAATTGGTTGCTGTGCCCGTAACCATGTCGGTAGCCGATTTCCGAACTTCGGTTTCTATCCAGGAACCTAAGGAAATTGAACAGGCCGGAAAGATCTATGCCTATAAAGATTATGTCTTTATAAATGATGTTAACCGCGGAGTTCATATTATTGATAATTCCAATCCTGAGAATCCTCAAAAAATAAAATACCTGAAGATCCCACAGAATACTGATGTTGCTATTAAGGAAGATATGCTTTTTGCTAACAGCGGGATGGACCTGGTGGTTTTCGATATAAGTGATATCAATAATATAAGACAACAGGAAAGAGTGGAAGATGTGTTTGAAAATTATCAGCCATCAGCTCCCGTTGGTGCCGCATTCGTCGATACGGAAAACCTCGATTTTCAGAAAGAAGTAATAATTGGCTATGTATTAGAACGCAGAAAAATTGAAATGGTTCGGGATGATTGGAGACTGTTGGCCGCTGAATCTTTTAATTCTGATGCTTCAGGAGGAGCAACTACAGGCACAGGAGGATCCATGGCCCGTTTCAATATAAAGGATAAATTCCTGTATGTGGTGGGGCAACAGACTTTGTCGGTTTTTAATATTTCCAGCCTTACTAGTCCTGAGCACATTTCAACCGATTATATCGGCTGGCAGATAGAAACTATTTTTAACCAGGATGATTATCTCTATTTAGGAAGCTCAACCGGAATGTATATCTACAGCATTGAGGATCCTTCTGCCCCGGAATTTGTTTCTATGCTTCAGCATGTGCTAGGCTGTGATCCGGTCGTAGTAGATGGAGATATGGCTTACGTCACCATTCGCGGAGGAAATGAATGCGGACAATCATGGAGCCAGTTACAGGTGATAGATGTTGCCGATAAACACAACCCCCAACTATTGGCTACCTATGAAATGGATAGCCCCTATGGCCTTGGCTTTAAAGACGATTTGTTATTCGTTTGCGATGGTGACTCCGGACTTAAAATTTACGATAAAACACAGTCCCCAGGTTTAACCTTAACAGACCACTTTCAGGACATTAACACCTATGATGTAATCCCTCTGGAAGAGGTGCTGTTAATGGTTGGGGATGATATGCTGCATCAGTACACCTATGCAGATAACGAAATCAGGCTGCTGAGTTCCTTTAGTCTGAAATAATCCTTTTTTGTTTGGTTTTTTAAAAGGCGGGGCCGCGAAGTTATCTTCGTGGCCTCATAATTTAATGAAGCCCCACTTCGCAAAGCCGAAGGCTACAGCGAAGTGGCTGGCTGAATTAACCCCGCCGCAGGGCGGGATCTATTAACCAATGTCATCCTGAACTTGATTCAGGGTCTCATCAGAGTGTGGCTTAAAACCTTTGAACCTGCCGAAGTAT
>DATISX010000180.1:0-2904 GCA_035468275.1 Salegentibacter sp. | reverse complement strand
GGATAAAGAAACCTATAGTCGGGTGCTGATCTTCGTGGCATACAAAAGACTGGCCGACCGACTTTTTGAATTGCTGGCTGAAGAATTTCCGGAAGAGTGTACAGTCATACATTCAAATAAAAGTCAGAATTACCGATTGAGGAGCGTTCGCCAGTTCGGCGAGGGCTTTTGCAGGATCCTGGTTGCTACAGATGTTATGGCGCGTGGACTGGATATTGAAAGCGTTTCTCACGTTATCAATTTTGATACTCCGGAATATCCCGAGAACTATATGCACCGTATTGGTCGAACCGGCCGGGCGGAAAAGCAGGGTTATTCCATAGTTTTGAGCACCGAAAAAGAAAGGGAGAACCTGGAGAAGATCGAAACCCTGATGGATATGAAAGTGCCGCAGTACGATCTGCCTGAAGATGTTGAAATTTCTACAATTTTGATCCCCGAGGAGCAACCAAAAATTTTGGAGATCAACAATCCACATAACCCAAATAGTGAAGATGCTCCAGGGCCTGCTTTTCATGAAAAAAGTGAGAAGAACCAAAAGGTGAATCTTGGAGGTTCATACAGAAGAGAAATCGCAAAGAAATACAAGAAGCCCAAAACCCGTGGCGATAAGAATGCAAATCGTCGCAAGAAATAATAGCGCAAAATGTTTCGGATCGAAAATGATTATCTGAAAGTAGGTATTCTTGCCCAAGGAGCTGAACTTTGCAGCATTGTTAAAAGGCAAACCGGGAATGAATATAGCTGGCAGGCAGATCCAGATATCTGGGCCAATCATTCTCCTATCCTGTTTCCTATCGTAGGTGGATTAAAAAAAGGCTCTTATTCTTACGAAGGAAAAAATTATTTCTTACCAAGACATGGTTTCGTAAGAGGTAACAATAATATCATAGTAACTGACCGGACTGAGAACAGCCTTACTTTCTCCTTAACCCATTCCGAAGAGACCCTGAAAAATTATCCCTTTCCATTCCGGCTGGATATCTCTTACCTTCTTAAACAAAACACTCTTGCAGTTACCCACAAAGTCTATAATCCTGGTGAAAAGCCTTTGTATTTTTCACTTGGTGGCCACCCTGCCTTTAATGTCCCCCTTATTGCAGGAGAGGAATATGATGATCATTACCTTGAATTTGACAGAAACCTGGATCTTGAAACAAATCTTTTAACCGAAGAGGGTCTCATTTCTTCCGGCACAAGAAAAGTAATTGAAAATGAAAGTCGGATTAATTTAAACAAAGATCTTTTTAATAAGGACGCCTTGATCTTCCGGAATATTAATTCTAAAAATGTCTCTCTGGTGAGTAAAAAATCGGGGAAGATCCTCTCTGTTGAATACAGTGATTTTAAAGATCTTGGAATTTGGGCTAAACCCGCCGCACCTTTCGTATGCATTGAACCCTGGCTTGGTCATGCAGATATTGAAAATACCACTGGTGATATTAAAACAAAAGAAGGCATCATTGAATTGATGCCTTCTGCTGAATTCTCTGCTTCCTACACTATAACAATAGAGTAAAAGCCCGTCTATAAAATTAACTTCTGTTTTTCTTCTTCGCCTCTTTCGCAGCGCGTTTTTCTTTCAATGTAAGAACCGGTTCTTTTTTTACCGAATTCTTTGAAGGGGATTTTTCTTTAGCCATGATCTTGGAATTTTAATCTGTTAAGTCTATAAATGTAATAAAAGTTACAATATGAAATTGTAAAATGAGCAGATTGATATTATATATAAAAAAAGATCCCCGAGAATTTATCCCGGGGATCTTAATTATTAGTTTGGAAAACTTTTATACATGCAACGCCCTGTCTCCGGTTGCTGCCAATGCTGCTTCCTTCACCGCTTCAGCGTATGTTGGATGTGCATGGCTCATTCTTGAAATATCTTCAGCAGAGGCTCTGAACTCCATCGCGGTGACGGCTTCGGCAATAACATCGGCCGTTCTGGCTCCAATCATATGAACTCCAAGAACCTCATCGGTTTTGGCGTCTGCGAGTATTTTTACAAAACCATCTGTATCACCACTTGCCCTTGAACGGCCCAGGGCGCGCATCGGGAACTTTCCTTCCTTAAATTCTACACCGGCTTCTTTCAATTCTTCTTCGGTTTTACCTACAGCGGCAACTTCAGGCCATGTATAGACAACTCCCGGAATAAGATTATAGTTGATGTGCGGCTTTTGTCCGGCAATAATTTCAGCAACAAAACTTCCTTCCTCAGAAGCTTTATGAGCCAACATGGCTCCCCGGACCACATCACCAATAGCGTAAATATTCTTCACGTTGGTTTGCATATTCTCATTCACGGTGATCATTCCGCGTTCATCTACCTCCACTCCTGCTACATCTGCTTTAAGTCCACCTGTAAAAGGTTTTCTACCTACAGATACCAGGCAATAATCTGCTTTGAATTCTACTTCATTTCCTTTTTTATCATCGGCCTTTACTATAACCTCATCCCCTTTTCTTTCAACCGCTTTTACCTTATGGCTCACATTGATCTTCATCCCCTGCTTCTTAAGCACTTTTGTAAGTTCTTTAGAAAGTGCGCTGTCCATAGTTGGGATGATCCTGTCCATATATTCAACAACGGTAACTTCTGCGCCAAGACGGCTATATACCTGGCCGAGTTCAAGCCCGATAACACCCCCGCCAATTACCAAAAGATGCTTTGGGATCTCCTTTAGGGTAAGAGCTTCAGTAGAAGTTATAATCCTTTCCTTATCAATTTCTATAAAGGGTAAAGTTGAAGGTTTGGAACCGGTGGCAATGATAATATTCTTAGCTTCAATGGTTTCAGTTCCACCTTCAGATTTATCGATATTTATATGGGTCGCATCCTTGAATGAACCTATCCCATGAAAAACTTCTATCTTGTTTTTATCCATCAGGAATTTTACTCCGTCA
>DATISX010000179.1:0-4720 GCA_035468275.1 Salegentibacter sp. | reverse complement strand
ACACCTATTGGGAAGCGATGCATATAGTGCCGCTAATTTTGTTGGCCAACCTGTTCCTGGGAATTTATCATAATCTATCGGTGTGGTACAAAATCACCGACCGAACCCGTTTTGGGGGTTATATTTCTGTAGTTGGAGCCGTTGTAACTATTGTTTTAAATATAATTTTGATTCCGATAATTAGTTACACCGGTTCAGCAATTGCAACGCTGGCAGCATATGGGATTATGATGATTCTTTCCTATTTCTACGGAAAAAAATATTATCCTATTCCTTATAATCTTAAGAAAATAGGAGGCTATTTAAGCTTATCCATCTTATTTTCCATACTTTCATTTTACGTCTTTAGGGGAAATTATTTTATTGGAATTACGTTATTAATTATATTTTTCGGAACTGTCTTTTTTTCTGAAAAGAAACAACTCCTTAAAATCATTCAATCTTAAACTATGCAAGTAAAAATAATCAACAAATCGGCGCATAACCTGCCACATTACGAAACCGAAGCCTCGGCGGGAATGGATTTGCGTGCGAATATTTCAAAATCAATAACTATTAAACCTTTGGAACGCGCCATTGTAAAAACCGGACTTTTTATCGAGCTTCCGGTAGGATATGAGGCGCAGGTTAGACCAAGAAGCGGTCTCGCGGCCAAAAAAGGGATTACCGTTTTAAATTCTCCCGGCACGGTTGATGCCGATTATCGAGGAGAAATCGGGGTGATTTTGGTTAATCTTTCCAACGAAGATTATACCATAGAAAACGGGGAAAGAATCGCTCAAATGATCATCGCTAAACATGAACATATCTCCTGGGAAGAAGTAGAAGTTCTGGAAGAAACTACCCGCGGTGCCGGAGGATTTGGCAGTACGGGCCATAAATAAGAATATAATTTAACCGGGTTTTACCGGTTGTGCGGAAATTAATATTAACAGAAGATTCTTGAGAGTTTAGGGAATCGCAAATTGAATTTATGAAAATTATAGTACCAATGGCAGGCCGTGGCTCACGACTTCGCCCACATACCTTAACAGTACCAAAACCATTAATTCCCATTGCGGGAAAACCAATAGTACACCGTCTGGTAGAAGATATCGCCGGAGTGTTGGATGAAAAAATAGATGAGATCGCTTTTGTTATCGCTGAGGATTTTGGAGAGAAAGTAGAAACTGATTTAAAAGCCATAGCTGAGAGTTTAGGAGCAAAGGGTACAATTTATTATCAGGATCATCCCCTGGGCACAGGACACGCTATAATGTGTGCTAAAGACTCTTTGGAAGGTCCTGCTGTTATCGCTTATGCTGATACTTTATTTAAAGCCGACTTTTCTCTCGATAAAGAGGCGGATGGTGTAATTTGGGTGAAGCAGGTGAAAAATCCTGAAGCATATGGCGTGGTTCAGCTTAATCAGAATAATGAGATCGTGGACCTCGTGGAAAAATCCGAGGAGTTTGTTTCAGATCTGGCTGTGATTGGAATCTATTATTTCAAAGATGTTTCTGTGCTTAAAGATGAGCTTCAGGGTGTATTGGATAAGAAATTAACCAGGGGCGGAGAATATCAGATCAATGATGGGATTCAGGCCATGCGGGCAAGCGGACTTCGATTTGTACCGGGAAAAGTCGATGAATGGATGGACTGCGGAAATAAGAACGTGACCGTGGAAACCAATGGGAGAATGTTGAATTTCCTGCATCAGGAGGGAAAAGACCTAATCTCAAAATCAGTAAAGATCAAGGATTCTGAAATTACTGAACCTTGTTTTATTGGAGAAAATGTAGAATTGATCAATGCTAAGATCGGGCCTAACGTTTCTATTGGAGATGGCACTAAAATTGAGAATTCAACTATAAAAAACAGTCTTATCCAGAATTTTTCAGAAATAAAAAATGCGAATTTGGATAATGCCATGATTGGAAATCATGCTAAATTTAATGGAGAGTTCACCCAGGTGAGTATTGGCGATTATTCGGTTTTAGAATAGCTCGTCTGGGCTTCAAAAACAAATTATGAGAAATTCACTTTATTTACTTCTGCTGTGTTTTTTCTTTCTTCAGCCTTTGGTGGCTCAGGATAAGGAGGCAATCGTTGAGGAAGTAAATGAAGATGATCTCGGAAACGTCACCGATGAATTTCAGGAGCATTTTTTTGAAGCCCTTAAACAAAAAGGAATTGAGAATTACGAAAAAGCAATAACTTCCCTGGAGAAATGCCTTGAGCTTGAACCGGAAAATGCAGTGGTCTATTTCGAAATGGGGAAAAATTACCTGGAACTGGAAAATTATAATCTGGCCCTGGGGAATTACCAAAAAGCGCTGGAACTTGAACCGGGAAAAGAGGATATTCTCGTGGAGATCTATCATACCTTCCGTAGCACCGGTGATTTTGATCAGGCCATTGAAACCGTTAAGAAGTTAATGGATTTTAACCCGGATTATAAAGAGGATCTTGCCAATCTTTATATGCTGAATGAAGACCACGAACAAGCATTAAAGATACTTGATGAATTAGATGAAGAAGAAGGTTTAAGTGGTTACAGAAATACTATGCGAAGGCAGATCTATGCCCGAACCGGCAACACCGATGCACAGATAGGTAATCTTGAAGAAGGGATAGATCAGGATCCTGAAAACGAACAGAACTACCTCAACCTGATCTATATTTACAGCGAACAGGGCGAGGAGGAAGAAGCCTATCAAACCGCGTTGGAATTACTGGAAACCAATCCCGGAAGTAACCTGGCACACCTGGCACTTTACAAGTTTTATCTGGATCGCAGCAAACCTGAAGCAGCAGTGAATTCAATGAAAATTGTCTTTGAAAGTGAAGAGATTGATCCTGAATCCAAATTCAAAGTTTTGAATGATTTTTTATTATTTGTTGACGAAAATCCTGATTTTGAAGATGAATTATTGGAGGTAAGTCAGAGCCTGGTGGAATGGGAAGATGCTCCTAAACTCTATGAACAACTTGGGAAATTTTACCTTAATAAGGCTAAAAACGAAGAAGCTCTCAAATTTTTCGAAAAAGCTATCGCGCAGGATCATGATAATTTTGAACTCACCAAAAATACACTGCTCCTACAAATTGAAGCGGGCCGCAATGAAGAGGCAAAGAAACTTAGCAGTGAGGCCCTGGAAGTCTTTCCTGCTCAGCCTTTTTTATACCTTCTACAGGGTGTGGCCTTAAATAATCTTGAGGAATACGCCGAAGCAGAAGAAATACTTACATTTGGCCTCGATTATCTTATTGATAATACCAGGCTGGAGATAGATTTTTATAATCAGCTTTTTACAGCTTATAGCGGGTTGGGAGATGAAGAAAAAGCAGCCCGGTTTAAAGAGAAGGCTGATAAATTATTAAAAGAATTGGAATAAATGATTAGAAGGATATTTGCCCTGACTTTATTGAGTGTGTTTATGATTTCCTGCGGAAGCGGACGAAAAATAAAGGGAATCGCTACCAAAGATGCTGAAGCGGCAGGAATTATAGCAAAGCATTACGAGAATGAACCCGATTTTGAAACACTTACAGCAAGGTTGCGTACGGTTTATCAAACTGAAGACAAAACTCAGTCCGTCAATTTAAATTTCAGGATGGAAAAGGATAAGGCGATATGGATAAGTGCTACCATCCTCGGATTTCCAATGGCCAAAGCTTATATTACCCCAAGCAGTGTAAGTTATTACGAGAAAATAGGGAAAACCTACTTTGAGGGCGATTTCAGCTTGCTTAGTGATATTCTCGGTACTCCACTTGATTTTGAAAAACTGCAGAATTTGCTATTGGGACAGGCAATTTATGATCTTCGGGAGGAGGAATATCAATTTTCGCAATCTCCCAGGGGTTATCAATTCCTGCCGGTTAAAGAGGATTTGATAAAGAAAATGTTCCTGCTTAATACCAATAATTTAAAGGCAGAAGCTCAACAGTTAGCACAGGAGCAGGAAAACCGAAGCGTAACTGTGACCTACTCCGGATACCAGGATGTCTCTGGTAAACTTTTCCCAGGTGATATTAGAATAATTGCTAATGAAGGATCAAATAGCACTCATATTGAGCTCACTTACCGGTCTGTTGAAATAAATACTGAGGTGAGTTTTCCTTTTGAAATTCCTTCAGGATATGAAGAAATAAGCGTAGAATGAAGCTAAAAAAGTTCACATATTCATTTTTGATCTTCGGATTCATAATTTTGCTGGGGCTCCCGGCGAATGCGCAAACCTCCCGTGAAGAGCTGGAGAAGCGACGTCAGGAATTGCGTAGCGAAATAAAAAGAATCAACGAATTAAGGAGCAGCAATAAACAAAAAGAGCGTTCTGTCCTAAGTGAGGTGCAGGATCTGGATCAGCAGATAAAAAGCACCGAAAATCTGATTAGGGTCACCAATCAACAGGCTAACCTGCTTACCGGGGAAATTAATTCCAATACTAGTAAAATAGGTCGTTTGCGCAAAGAACTCGAGGTCCTCAAGGAAGATTAC
The DNA here is from genome assembly GCA_035468275.1 of Salegentibacter sp. Lineage (GTDB taxonomy): Bacteria > Bacteroidota > Bacteroidia > Flavobacteriales > Flavobacteriaceae > Salegentibacter. Next base: position 237 of record DATISX010000179.1, on the reverse strand, counting down.
GCACAAATGATCGAGAAGTCTTATAAAAGCAAATCCTCTAACAGCAGGATAATGTTTTTATTGTCTTCAGAAAATTTCCTCCAGGCATACAAACGTCTTCAGTATATGAAGCAATACGCCAACTACCGCAAACAGCAAGGAGATGAAATCCAGTCCCGTACTGCCGAACTTCAGCAATTGAATGAGGACTTGGTGAATCAGAAAGAAGAAAAGGATAAGCTTATTGTTGAAAACAGG
>DATISX010000178.1:0-22789 GCA_035468275.1 Salegentibacter sp. | reverse complement strand
GATAGAAAGCCCTTTATCTTCCGCATACTTATTGGTGTCAAAATTCTGGGAGAAAACCCGAACATCCATTTCACCAGCAAGGTTTTTGACAAACTTCTCGTCGGCATCGCTTTCTTTTCCGCGGAGATTAAAATTACAATGGGCAATGGCGAAATCTAATTTCGCTACATGGGAAAGATATGTTAGAATCACGCTGTCCAGTCCCCCACTCACAGCCAGCAGAATTCTGCTGTTAGAAAGGAAAGGAAAATCACTTTTAATTAGATTTTTGAAGGTTTTTTCCATGGTAAACCAAAGATACAAAAGCCCAATTTAAGAAAGTACCTGTCGCATGGCTTTTGCTTTTAAAAGGCATTCTTCATACTCTTTCTCCGGAATTGACTGTGCAGTTATCGCTCCTCCCACCGAAAAGGATACAAATTTTTTCTCTGAATTATAAAGAATACTCCTAATCACTACATTAAAATCGAAGTCTCCATCGGGTGTAAAATAACCCACCGCGCCACTGTAAAGTCCGCGTTTACTCTCTTCCAGCTCTTCTATGATTTTCATCGCGGAAACCTTTGGGGCTCCGGTCATACTACCCATTGGAAATGTGACACGCAGTGCTTCGACCGGCGGAATTTTATCTTCGAGTTCGGCTGAAATTGTCGAGATCATCTGATGCACTTGTTTAAAGGAATAAACCCTGCAAAGCTCGTCTACTTTAACACTGCCCCTTTTGGCTATCCTTGAAAGATCGTTCCGCACCAAATCCACGATCATTATATTTTCTGAACGTTCCTTGGGATCATTTTCCAGATTTTCAGCGATTTGGTGATCCTCATTAGAATCTTCTGAGCGCCGGGCTGTGCCTTTTATAGGTTGAGATAATAATTTTGAACCCGATTTTTTCAAATAACGCTCAGGCGAAGCCGAAAGCAGAAAATATTCTTCCAGGCGTAAGAAAGTCGCGAATGGCGGGCCAGAAATGGCATTCAACTCCTGAAAGACCTTGACGGGCTCGATCACCCGGTTTTCAGCAAAAAATTCCTGACAAAAATTTGCTTCGTAAATATCGCCCCGCTGAATGTGTTTCAGCATTTGTTCTACTTTATTCAGATAGCTTTCCTTTGAAATACGCGCCAGTATATTTGGTTTACTGTTCCCGGTTGTCTGTTGTGAGTTATCAGTTATCCCATTAAGGTCAGAAATTTCAGCAAAATCACCTTCCATTTCATCGTCCACCATCCTCAGGTAATGCATTTCCAGTTGATTCCCCTTCAGCAAAAACAATTTCTGTGGTTGAAAGAAATATAAGTCTGGAAAGCCTAATCCATCAGCGTTATTACTGCTTAGGGCCTCCACATCGTTTTTAAGATCGTAGGATAAATAACCAAATATCCAGTCTTTAGTGGTTTGCTGGTATTCCTGAAGTTTATCAAAAGCCTGGTGGTAATCGGTTTTTATTGCAGTGAAAGCTGTTACAGCCAGTACGGCATCAAATACCCCATATTTCTGCTGAAATTCATTGCTATCCAGCCAGGCAACTTCCCGGAATTGTTTACTCCAGTAAAGTAAATTTTGTTTGAATTCTTTTGGATTTTCTAACGAAAATTGTTTTGCGCTGCGCACCTAATATTAATTTTGGAAAGCAAAGGTAAAAAGACCCTGCCTAAAGACGGATAATACCTCAAAAACTTTTATTCATCCTACTACTGAAATCCTTTTTCTTCTTTCAGATCTTCATCTACATCCTGTGAAAAACTGGTTAAGACATCCAGAATACCTAATTCCATAACCTCATTTAAAATCTTATCATCCTGGAAATTATCGCGAAAAGAAGGCAAACTAAAACTATGCATTACCTGCCCCCCGAAACGAGGAAAAATCGATTTGCAATATTCTAAAGCTGCGGCTCCGCCACGGGCACCCGGGGAAGTGCTCATCAATAATATCTTTTTACCCATAAGGAAATTTCTATCCAATCGGGAAAGCCAATCCAGTATGTTTTTAAAAAATGCAGAAATATTCCGGTTATGCTCATTTACCGTAATAATCAGGCCATCGTGTTCCGCGATCTGATTTTTTATGATCGTGGCATTAAACGGAATTCCCCGCTCTTTTTCAATATCTGCACTATAGATAGGTAATTCATATTCGGTAAGATCAATAATTTTGACCTCATGACCCTGCATCTGACCGGCAATATGGTGTAACAACTTAAAATTGATTGAAGTACTGCTATTAGAGCCCGAAAAGGCCAATATCTTTTTCATAAGTAGGTTTAAGCATTTCCCAAAAATAAATAAACAATTACTTATTGAATTGATTTTGTGGTTTTCCTTAACATTTAAAAAAAAAATTAAAAACCCTGCAATGGTTTCAAACCCTTGCAGGGCCACTCTAACGCGGCGAGATTAGCCCGCCTGCCGGACGGGCAGGTTCAACTAACTGTTTTAAATAGCGCTTGCAGCGCTTTTAAAACAGAGTTTCACTAACTTTGCGTCCCCATAAAAACTTCAAGCTGTGACTTTTCAGGATTTAAATATTACTACTCCTTTGCGCAATGCACTGGAAGATCTTAAAATTACTTCTCCTACTCCTATTCAGGAGGAAACTTTTTCTACCATAATGTCTGGCAGGGACATGGTTGGGATAGCTCAAACAGGAACCGGTAAGACTTTTGCTTATATGCTTCCTATTTTAAGGATGCTCAAATATTCTGAACAAAAGAATCCCCGGGTGCTCATACTTGTTCCTACCAGGGAACTTGTAGTGCAGGTGGTGGAGGAAATTGAAAAACTTACCGCTTATATGAATGTTCGCATCGCCGGAATCTATGGGGGCGTAAACATGAATACTCAGCACCAAAATCTTATGCAGGGCCAGGATATCGTAGTGGCCACCCCAGGAAGACTTTATGATTTGGTTCTAAGACGGGCACTTCAGCTAAAATCCATTCAAAAACTGGTGATTGATGAAGTGGATGTGATGCTGGATCTTGGTTTCAAATTTCAGATCAATAATATTTTCGAACTGCTTCCGGAGAATAGGCAAAACATCATGTTTTCAGCAACAATTACTGAAAATGTAGAGATTCTAATCGAATCGAATTTTAAAAGTCCGGAGAAAATTTCAGTGGCGGCCAGCGGAACTCCTTTAGATAACATAGAACAAACCGGCTACAGAATTCCGAATTTTAATACCAAGGTAAATTTTCTGAAACATATTCTTCAGGATAAAGAAACCTACTCCAAGGTACTCATCTTTGTAGCCTACAAACGAATGGCCGATAGGCTTCACCAGGAACTTGTATCGCATTTTCCCGATGAATGTACGGTAATTCATTCCAATAAGACTCAGAATTACAGATTGCGAAGCATCAAACAATTTGGCAGCGGATTTTCCAGAATCCTGGTCGCAACAGATGTTATGGCCCGGGGTCTGGATATAGAATCGGTGAGCCACGTGATCAACTTCGATACCCCGAAATACCCGGAGAATTATATGCATCGTATCGGTCGAACGGGTCGGGCTGAAAAGGAAGGGAAATCCATCTTATTAACCACCGAAGCCGAAACCGAATACCTGGAAAGCATTGAAGCTCTAATGAAAATGGAGGTTCCAAAAAAGGCCCTTCCGGAGGAAGTTGAGATCTCCACGATACTCATCCCGGAAGAACAACCCAGAATTTTTGAAGCTAATAATCCTTCAAAATCTTCAGATGCTGATGCGCCAGGACCAGCTTTTCATGAGAAAAAAGAGAAAAATCGAAAAGAAAACCTTGGCGGATCTTATAAAAGGGAAATCGCGAAGAAATACAAGAAGCCCAAGACGAGAGGCGATAAAAACGCCAACCGAAATAGAAAAAAATAGATGCATCAAATAAAAAATAATTTTTTAAGTATTGCCGTAAACCCGGTGGGAGCTGAACTTTCCAGTATCAAAAATCTGGAAACCGGAGTTGAACATCTTTGGCAGGGAGACCCCGAAATCTGGGCCAGCCAGGCACCAAACCTATTCCCCGTAATTGGAGTGTTGAAGAACGGCGAATTTATTTTTGAAGGGAAACCCTATAAAATGCCCAAACACGGGTTTGTACGTTATAACGAAAATATTCAGCTGAAATCAAGGAGCGAAAATGAGCTGGTCTTTGAATTAGAGTATAGCGAAGCTAGTTTGGCTATCTATCCTTTTAGGTTCAAGTTGGAGATCGGGTTTAAATTGAAAGATAAAAATCTTGAAGTTTCTCACAGAATTTACAATCTGGATGATAAAACGATGTATTTCTCGCTTGGTGGACATCCGGCCTTTAACGCCCCGGTTTCAGTAAATGAAGTTTACGAAGATTATTACCTGGAATTTGATCAAAAGCTGGATTTAAGAAGTTACCTTTTAAATGAGGAAGGCTTAATTAGCGAAAGGACTCTTGGTATTCTTGATAATGAAAATAAGATTTGGTTAAAAAAAGATCTTTTTGAAAATGATGCGCTTATTTTTAAGAATATTTCCTCTAAAAAAGTTTCCCTGAAAAGCAAAAATTCGGGAACAGTTTTAAGTGTGGAGTATGAAGCCTTTAAAAACCTTGGAATCTGGGCTAAACCCGGAGCGCCATATGTATGTATAGAACCCTGGTTGGGTATCGCCGATGTGGAAGGCACCGACCAAAACCTGAAAACCAAGGAAGGGATCGAGCAGTTAGAAGCTGGAAAGATTTTCAAGGCCAATTATCTGATAAATGTAGAATAATTTTCCAGATAATTTTATATTTTAGATAGATGGAAACCATTGAATTAAAAGGGAAATTAATTGAAAAGATCAGGAATTCCTCTGATAAGGAGTTTCTTGAATTTCTTTTAGAAATTTTTCCATCAGAAAATACCCATAACTTAACTGCTGAAGAAGTGGAAGCTATAAATATTGCTAGAGAACAGATTAATAAAAATGAATCTTATTCCCATTCGAAAGTAATGCAGAATCTGGAAAAATGGCTCGAGAAATAGTATGGAGCTAAGCCGCAAACAATGATCTGGAGGAAATTCTTGAATACTGGAATTTAAGAAATCAGTCTAAAACTTACAGCCAAAGGTTCCTAAAAGAATTTAACCTCAACATAAAATTACTTCAAAAATTTCCCGATCTGGGCATTAAAACAAATAGGAAAAATCTAAGAATTAAGATTTTTAAAGCTTATAAAATATTCTACGAAATTGAAGAATATAGTATCATTATATTAAGAATTTGGGATACCAGGCGGAATCCTAAAAACTAAAAATATAAAATCCCGCAAGAGCGGGATTTTATTATCTTTTCCTAAGATCTATTCTTTTTCTTGGCAGCCTTGGCGGCACGCTTTTCTTTTAAACTCAATACCGGCTCTTTTTTAGCCGAATTCTTCGAGGGTGATTTTTCTTTTGGCATTTTTTAAAGTATTTAAATTAACCCTATAAAGATAGACAAAGTACAGATACCAAATTAAAACACGCGAAATAAAAATAAAACCCGGAAATTGTTGGATTTCCGGGTTTTGTTGATCAGTTATTTTTCCGAAGACTTAAACGTGCAGGGCACGATCGTCGGTGGCGGCCAGAGCAGCTTCCTTAATAGCTTCAGCGAAAGTTGGATGCGCGTGGCTCATTCTCGAGATATCCTCGGCAGAAGCGCGGAATTCCATCGCGGTTACCGCTTCAGCAATAAGATCGGCAGTACGGGCGCCTATCATATGTACGCCTAAAACCTCATCGGTCTTTTCATCGGCAAGAATTTTTACGAATCCGTCCAGATCTCCGCTGGCTCTGGAACGTCCCAGGGCACGCATTGGGAATTTTCCTTCTTTATACTTTACACCATCTTCCTTTAGCTGCTCTTCGGTTTTACCTACCGCAGCAACTTCAGGCCAGGTATAAACTACACCCGGAATCAGGTTATAATCGATATGCGGTTTTTGTCCTGCAATAACCTCAGCTACAAAAGATCCTTCTTCACTGGCTTTATGGGCAAGCATGGGTCCGGTAATCACATCGCCAATTGCGTAAATATTCTCTACGTTGGTTTGTAGATGCTCGTTCACATCTATGGTGCCTTTATCAGATACCTTGACTCCGGCAGCATCGGCATTTAATCCGTCGGTAAAAGGCTTACGCCCAACAGAAACCAGACAATAATCTCCTTTAAACTCTACTTCTTTATCTTTTTTATCATCTGCTTTGATGATGATCTCGTCTCCTTTACGCTCAACAGATTTCACTTTGGTAGAAGTATGGAATTTCACACCTTGTTTCTTCAGTACCTTTTGAAGTTCTTTAGAAAGTGCACTATCCATTGTAGGGATAATTCTATCCATAAATTCTACTACAGTAACCTCAGCTCCTAAACGGCGGTAAACCTGACCTAATTCCAGGCCAATTACTCCACCACCAATCACGATCATGTGCTTAGGAATTTCCTTAAGTTTTAAAGCTTCGGTAGAAGTTATAATTCTTTCTTTATCAAGTTCGATAAACGGAAGGTTTGCCGGTTTTGATCCGGTAGCAATAATAATTTTTGCCGCTTCGATGGTTTCGGTTTCGCCTTCGGTCTTTTCAATATTGATGTGGGTTTTATCCTTAAAAGAGCCAACACCTTCAAAAACATCGATCTTATTCTTATCCATCAGATATTTTACTCCGTCGCAGGTTTGACTTACTACCGAGGATTTTCGCTCCATCATTTTTTCAAGGTTTACCTTTACCTCGCCAGGAATTTCAATTCCGTGTTCTTCAAAATGCGCTATGGCATCATGATAATGATGTGAAGAATCCAGTAAGGCTTTACTCGGGATACAACCTACATTCAGGCAGGTTCCCCCCAAAGTTGAATATTTTTCTATGATAGCAGTTTTCATTCCCAGTTGCGCGCAGCGTATAGCGGCCACATATCCTCCGGGGCCAGATCCTATAACTGCAACATCATATTTACTCATAATTTTATTTTTTGTATTGAAATTTTAACAAATCGAATCCAAAAATACAACTATTCGCGGCAATGACCAATGCCCATAAAGTTATGATTTAAGCTTTAACATAAACAGTTTTCTTATTAACGAATTCCATCATTCCTTCTTTCGCTAATTCACGTCCGTAGCCAGATCGCTTAGTTCCTCCGAAGGGAAGCCGGGGATCAGATTTTACCAGCTCATTAACGAAATAAGCGCCATCACTCACTCTGTCAGCCATCTCCATAGCTTTTTCGACATCTTTTGTACAGACCGTAGTTCCCAGACCAAATTTTGATCTTTCTGAAAGTTCAAAAGCTTCACCAATATTTTTTGCTTTAATCATTGCCGCTAGCGGACCAAAAGTCTCTTCATCAAAAGCAGGCATTCCCGGTTTTACATTTCCGAGGATGGTTGGCTCATGGAAACACTCATTTTGTTCACCCCCTAATATCAACTCGGCTCCCTGATCCACCGATCTTTTCACCTGACTTTGAAGTTGATCTGCCAAATCCTTTCTGGCAAGCGGACCTACCTGGGTAGTATCATCCATAATATCGCCAACTTTTAATTCGCTTACAGCAGCTTTGAATTTAGAAACAAATTCATCGTAAATACCTTCCAGGAGAATAAAACGTTTCGCTGCGATACAGCTTTGTCCGCAGTTCAACATCCTGGCAGAAACCGCCGTTTTTACAGCCCGATCTATATCGGCGTCTTCCCAAACGATAAAGGAATTATTACCTCCTAATTCCAGTAAACTCTTCTTTATATACTTCCCGGCAAGTTGAGCAACCGCCGATCCTGCAGCTTCACTTCCTGTTAAGCTAACCGCCTGCACCGCATCGTGAGCAATAATCATTTCGGTTTGATCGTGATGTACAATTAAATTCTGAAAAACGCCTTTGGGATAGCCTGCCTTTTCGAAAACCTCTTCAATTTTCAAAGCACAGCCAAAAACATTTGGTGCATGCTTTAAAATACCCGTATTTCCAGCAGTAAGTGTAGGTGCGGCAAACCTAAAAACCTGCCAGAATGGAAAATTCCACGGCATAATGGCAAAAACACTTCCTATGGGATCGTGTCTAACATAACTATGCGTGGCATCTGTTTTTATTTCTTTCTGGGAAAGAAAATCTGAAGCATTTTCAGCATAATAATCACAAACCCATGCGCATTTATTAACCTCAGCTCTTGATTCAGAAATTGGTTTTCCCATTTCCTGAGTGATCATTTGTGCATATTCTTCAAGATTATCCCTTAAAACCTGTCCTGCTTTTTTTAAAAGTTGAGTCCTGGAAGAAAGAGGAGTTTTACTCCATTCTTTGAAGGTTTCTCCGGATTTGTATAAAACCTTTAAAGTTTCTTTTTTGTTTAGGCCGGTATATTTCCCAACCTGCTCTCCGTTATAAGGATTAATGCTATAAAATTCCATAGGGTTTTATTTTTGAATTAGTGACAATATATAAGAATGAAAATAAAAACATTACCCACAAAAAACCTGATGTTATAAAATAGCATCAGGTTCGATAGATATGGTTAAATCAAAAAGTGAAATCAACAGAAACAGCTTAACTTCTCCAGGAATCAGCATATCCTGTTCCCATTCTACTCCAGAAACCAGCAACTGCCTGCCAGGATACTTCTCCATTATTAATTATTTTTACTCTTAATTTTTCAAGCTCCTTCTCATTTGTTGACGGGTGGGCCTGAGCCATGGCATTTACCATAATTTCGGTAACAGTTTCTTGCCAATCTACATGCCCCGCGTATTGCTCCTCAAAAGGATCTTCAAGCGTTTGGGCCATCTCTACAGCTTGCTGGTTCCACCATTCAGTTGCCACCTCTACTTGTTCGTAATTTATAAGCTTATACACTTCCTGAAAGTTTTCGAAAGTTTGTACTACGGAAGTCCCCGGCCAGCGCAGTTCGACTTTTCCTTCTAAAGGTCGGTATACAGAGGTAAACAAGGTCCCAAAACCTTCCTTGAATTTAGTATTATAAAGCGGTGCTTTTAGAAACGCATCGGCTATCTGAGTGGAATCCACTCTTTTCGCTGACAACATTTTATTCAAAAAAGAAGACCTTTCAAGGGTTTTATTAAACGCCGCATTTTCCGGCCAGTCTATTGATCCCTGATGATTTGTAGTAAAAGCAGCATCGGTAACCACTGGTGCTTTATCAGGAGCCAGTTGTACTGTTTTGAATTTTCCGGTTTTATCTACCACGGTTACGTTGTAAGACATATGCGAAGGAATCCTGATTAGAGCTGCTACAGCTTCATCAACATTACCACAAAACTCGAGTACATAACGCAGTATAAACGGAATACCAAAGCCGACACCTACCTCTTTTCGACCTCCAAAAGTCAGCGATATGGCCAGTCCGTCTTCATTCATGCCATCTACTGCGCCAATAAGACAATCGCTGGTGGCGATTACTTTTTTATTCCAGGAGGTAAGCAATTGCGTCCCTTCCATAAGATCTGGATGAAAATCGTAATTTCTTACAAGCTGAATTTCTTTTCCCGTAGTAACCGCCTGTGAGCAGCCACTAATATAAGCGGGAGGCTGGAAGCCTGTTAAAAATCGTGCGGCTACCTTATCTCCTTTTGCAAGTTTGCATAAGCGTTGATAGGTAGGCCACATTTCTGGCATAAATTTTTTAAGGGCTGCCTGTGAGGTTTTAAGATCTGGGTAATTAGCTGATCCCTTAGAATTGAGCCAGCTTTTATAAGCCGGCCAATGGGTTTTATATAATTTCTGCCATTTAGCTCCCGGTTTGCCAGGTTCAGAAATAGCATTGAAATGTAATTGCATATATAATGGGTTTAAATAATAGTTCGTATTCAATGTGGCAAAGTAGTTTTAAATCCTTTTACTCCTTTAAAATACCGGCCTATTATTTAGTTAAAGTTCCTGACAATTTTGGTTTCTTCTTATCTTCTACCATTTCAGAAGTATACTGTGCCCGAATAGCTTTAATCCAATGCTTCGCTCTGTTGTTAAGCTTAAAATCATCAGTCATCATACGGCCCCGGCTTACCAAAATTCCCATATCTGCTCCTTCATAGAGGTAGTCTCCTTTTCTGCTAATTCTTAGGAAAAAGGCTTCATTTTCATTTTCAACCGCCCTACGGTGAGTGTCCATTCTATCAAATTGAATATGGCCGGTATCATACATTCTGTAAATACCCGATTTTGGTGCTTTTGTTATATATTCTATGGTATCTTCAGTATGTTTTATGATTAGCTGGCTCCATCCATCAATATTTTCCTGGCGGGCCCAGCGATTATTGATAGCCTCAATATCAAGGTCGTAATCGATATCCATCCATTCCAGAATATGAAAAACGAATAAAGGTGCATCGGCAAGTGCAAAAACAGCGTGGTTTGTTATGGAACTTGCTCCGGTAACCCGTGGATTCAATTCCCCTAAATAGATCTCTCCGTTATCCTGGTCTATTAAGAAATCAAGTTCAAAATAACCTTTATAACCTTCTTCCCTCAATTGATTTCCAAACAATTGGGTGTATTCTATGGCCTTATCCCTTAGCTCGGGAGTAAAGGCATTGGGATAGATCTCGTTGCCGCACCATCCACCTTCGTAGGGAGTAAGTTCTTTAAAACCTACGAGCTCTGTCATTAGCGGAGCTACAATAGTTCCGTGTCTGGTTACACATGCTTCAATTGCAGAACCTCTGCAACGAATACGCTTCATTACTTTTACTTCCTCTTCCTTTTCAATCTCTTCGGCGTGTTTTTGATATTCTTCTTCATTCGAAATAAAGAAAGTTGTATGCCCCGAATCACCAAATGGAGTTTGGATAACCAATTCGTTTCCAAGTTGTTTAGAAACCTCTCTCAAATGTTCGTAATTATCTACTTTAGTCAGCACATAAGGCACACAAGCCACTCCTGCTTTTTCAGCAATACGGTTGGTATTTACCTTATTATCCAGGAAAGTTCGCATTTCGGCTTTTGGAAACATAATTTCCAAACCGAGTTTTTCTGCAAGTTCTTCTGTTTTCTCATTAAACATAAGGAACATCGCTTTACCGGATCTTCCGTCTATAGATCTTGTTTTTAAATAATCCTGAACTTCGGGATGTTGTAACAGATAATTATTTATATCTTCAATACCTTCAAAATCATCGTGTGGTATCTCTGTTTTAGGAGAAAATACATTGGGATGAAGCCCGTCGAAACATTCGATATGGCAAATAAATTTGAATCCTTTAATCCATTCATCGGCTCCCAAAAGATTGAAGTTTGTAGCGCTTATAAAATACAAAGGCTCTTCATTTTTATGAAAAGATCTTCTAATATCTGAAACTCCGCTAAGTTCAGACTTTCCTCCTTTTTTATTGGAAACACTTGCCTTAACCTTTTTATCCTTTGCCTTCTTAACTCCGACTAACTTTTTACTTTTTGTCGTTTTCGTCTTTTTATCTTCGGAAACTTTAGGAGCTTTTTTCTTTTTATTAGCTGAATAAGCAGGAGCCTTTCCTTGCTGCGCCGTAGAGTCTGAAGGCACAGATTTCTTTCCTTTTAGAGGTTTTTCTTCTGTAACCTTTAATTTTCTGTCTTTTTTAGCACTGCGTTCCGGGGATGCCGGTTCTTTTTTTGCAGTGGTTTTCTTTTTATTAGCTGCTTCCTTATTTTTGGAAGCTTTTGGTTTCTTAGATTCCATAATTTTAATTTTTTAAGTTAGTGATTTTTTTTTCGCATTATTTCCCATAGACCCCATAGAACTCACTGTTTTTTGGCGGTTTAGCACGCTATCTTTAAAAACTCTCAGACCGAGATCTGCCCGGTAGCCGTGAATTTCAGATACATCCAGTGCGTTAAGGAACCTTATGATCTCCTTACTTACCACCTGCCCCGGCACAAGCACCGGAAATCCCGGTGGATAAGGGATTATAAAAGATGAGGCCACCAGGATCCTGTTGTCTTCCATGGCCGGCAAACATTCCAGAAGGGGCATATATTCATAATTCTCTTCATTGTAGGCAAGGAAAAATGCTTCTCTAATATTTCCGCCCGGAACTCCGGGAACTGCCTGAAAGGAATGATGGAAATAACTAAAATCAGGCAATGGCGGAAAATCTTCGGTTAAAGATTTGATGCGTTCATTACGGTTCTTAGCCTCTTTCTGACTAAGAGACTTAAATTCCTGGTCCAGTTCATCGGCAATCTTTAATAATGCATTGGTTAAATAAGTTACACTTCCCCTCGTGGTCCCGATATTTGTCATAAACAAAACCGTATTCCTGGAAGTTTTATTGATCTGAATATTGAACTTATCCATTAAATATTTATTCTTAAAGGTATCCCCATCTACACCGGTTCTTCCAATATGCAAAGTGATCTTGGTTGGATCTAATACAAATTCATCCTGCTCCCAGGCTGTTTCCATCCTGTTCCAACCTTCCTTTGAATTATAATACTCCCTTATACCAGATTTACGGTGTTGTTCCGGAATAAAATTACCTATGGTCAATACATCAAAATACTTTTTCAATTTGGGATGATCGTTGACTTTAGCTCTTAAAACCATCGCCAATTCGATGCTTTTTTCAACCAGCTCATAACCTTCAAATTGCACCTGTCTTCTTCCAACATCAAGGGAAGCCAGCATTTGATAATTAGGAGAGGTTGAAGTATGCGTCATATAGGCTTCCATAAAGGTATTCTCACTTTTTTTACGGAAATCCTCGTCCCAAATATGTATCATAGAACCCTGGCGGAAACTACTTAGGGTCTTATGGGTACTCTGCGTAGAATAGACCCTTATGCGTACCTCATCTGGATTGGGCAGGCTTGGAATTTCATTCCTTTTAAGGCCTTTAATATGGGCCTCATATTCTTCCCGGTAACTACTGCTTTGATATTTATCGCATAATTTCTGAGCAACAAACATTCCTGTACGTTGCTTATAATTATAGGTGAAACCTGCAAAAGCAAACCAGGCTTCATCCCACAAAAAGATCATATCTGGCTTAATAGCCAGTACTTCCTGCATAACTTTTTCCACGTTATAAACCAATCCGTCAAAAGTGCAATTGGTTAGCAATAGCATTTTAACCAGGCTTAATCTTCCTGCACTTTTTAATTGAAGCAATTTCTCTTTAATCTGTTCCAGAGGTACGGCGCCATACATAGAATACTCTTCTATAGGATAAGAATCCAGATAGACCGGATAAGCTCCTGCCAATACGAGTCCGTAATGATGTGATTTATGGCAATCCCTGTCTATTAAGATCACATCTCCCGGTTTTACCAAAGCCTGCACTACAATTTTGTTGGCCGTAGAAGTACCATTGGTTACAAAAAAGGTATTTCTTGAACCATAGGCATCACTGGCCTTTTGCTGCGCTTTTTTCAGGGAACCGGTTGGTTGTAATAAAGAATCTAATCCCCCGGTGGTAGAAGAAGTTTCCGCCAGGAACATATTTCTACCGTAAAAATTTCCGAAATCTTTAATCCATCTGGATTTAAACACCGAATTACCACGGGAAATTGGCATAGCGTGAAATATTCCGGTAGGTTTTTTGCTGTAATCTTTTAAAGCTGAAAAAAACGGAGTTTCATAGCGCTCGCTTATTCCCCTAATGACAGTAAGGTGTAACTCCTGCAGGTCTTCAGTTCGGTAAAATATTCTTCTAAAGGTTTTTAAGGTACTGTCTTTTAAATTCCCTAAAGCCGTATCAGTTACATAATAAGTATCCAGTTCGGGCCTGAATTTTTTCACCATAGTACCCAAAATTGGTCCTAATCCATTAGGTGATTTAGAGGCCAAATCCAGTTTTAAAATATTCTGAATAAAAGGCTTTATCACCGGAGTGATCTTTTGTGAATGGTACGGAGGTGCATAACGTATTACCACCGCCTGAATATTAAAATTAAACTGAAGCGCGATTAAAGCATCTTCAAAAGAACGCTGTACAACAATTCCGTACGCAAACTGCTCATTCGAAAGTCGCATATCTTTTAGATCCTGCCTTAGTTTACTCTCTTCTGCCTGAGAAATATCCTCAACAAACATCACTTCAAAATAATTCTTCCTGGATACTTCAGAATATTCCTTTTTATCGTTGAGCTCTACGCCTGCATCATCATCTTCCAAAAAATCAGGATTGCTTCTGTACCTGTCGCTTACCAGGTTTTTTGTGATCTCTGCAATTTTATTGGAAAGTGCTGTATGCTCATGTCTTTCCAACATATCCCGAAACGAATCTATACAAGACAAGCCCGGAAACGCGAAAAAGCACTCTATACCTTCAAGGTCCTTAAAAAGTTGCCGAAGATTTTTTGTATGTAACTTTTCATTTTCTGACCCGCGAGGAGAAGAATAGAGTTTTATAGCCTCATTTTTTAAGTTATTCCAGGATTCCACCCGAAGTTGAGCCATATTATAATAATGTGAACTGTCTATTTTTTTCTCTGGCATATAATTAATCTTTTGAATGTAAAGCGAGTTTATTTCCTTCAGAATCAATAAAAATGGCGAAATGTCCCGACTCCGGATTGATTAAGGTTTTGGTCATTACAACTCTGCCTCCGGCTGCTTCAACCCTATTTAGAATACGGTTTAGATCTTTTCCGGCGTTGAGATAAAGTAAAGGGCCTATTACACCGGGTATAGAATTTGGCCCCGTAACTATCGCCCCTCCAATTCCCTTTTCTGCAGGAAAAAAAGCCATTGCATAATTCTCATCAAATTGGGTTTCCATATCTATCTGGAAGATGCGGTTGTAAAAATCTACCGCCTGTTGAAAATTGATTGCAGGAATTTCAAACCAGCTTATAAAGTCTTTTACGGTTTGTTCTTCGTGTTTTTCTTTTTTCTTCTTTTGTGTAGTTCCTCCCATAGTTTTCCTTTTTTAATTATGCTCCAAATCCTTTATATCCTGTAGGATTTACTGGTGGTTCATATTCGTGTTCTTTCATCTTTAATTCTGCCAGGTTGTCCAATCTCGTCGGTTTAATGAGCGCGCCCAGGGAATTAAGATATGGCAGTTGAGCTCCCTGTTGGTAAATATTAAATTGGCCTATATGATCTCTGAAACTTTTCAAGGGTTGACCCAATCGCAGAACTCCAAGTTCCCGGCTTCTCCTAACCCTGTTTATATTGAGTTCCAGCGGAAAAATTTCTTCGTTCCCTTCAGCCTGGTAGATCACACGGCCATCTGGACCACAAACCAACGATCTGCCATTACCACCCGATTCGAGTCCGTTTACATCAAAGAAATAGCACTGATTCACCGCGGCCATCGCTCTTACTATAGACAATTCAATTTCCCTGTCTATAGTTCCTGTCATGGTTGGGTGCAAAATAACTTCTGCTCCCATCACTGCGAGAGTACGCACTGTTTCAGGAAACCACATATCATAACAAATAGACAAGCCGAATTTGGCCACTCCCGGCACATCAAATACACAAAATTCTGAACCCGGGGTCACCCCTACTTCATATGGGTAAAAAGGGAACATCTTTCTGTAACGCGTAACGATTTCCCCTTCAGGATTAATTACCGTTGCAGTGTTATAGATATTACCTTCGCTTTTTTCGAATATGGATCCCGGCAATAACCACACTCCATGCTTTTTGGCCATAGCCTGCATCTCTCTTTCAAATTCTCCCGGAATTTCCTGCGCATTATGGGTTAAAGGGCCGTAGCCGCATAACTCACTAAAAACCACCATATCTACCCAGGGGTAGAGGCTCATGGTAATATCCAGTTTCAGCTTCATCATTTCCACATTGGAAGCGACTGCGGAAACCTTCATTTGTATTCCTGCTATTGCAAATGGATTCATAATTTCTTTATTTCTTGTTATCCGTAAAAAATATTTCCCCGGACTCTTTTAATCGATTTCTTTTCTTTTAGAAAGCTTATCAATTAGTAATCTCATTAATTAAGTTTACTTCAAAACTGTTCACAACATTGCATTGAATGTTCCTTAAAAGAACTTCAAACTCTCTCTATTTTAAAACTTAAGTATGTTTTCTAATTTGGTCTTCCAGAATATCCAGACCTCTATTTAATTGTTCTTCGGTAATTACCAGTGGACACAAAATTCTTAGAACATTTTTAAAGGTACCGGCGCTTATAAGAATTAAGCCTTCTTCAGCGCAAGCTTTTACGACCTTATCACAAAGCTCGGAATGTGGATTTCCAGGATCGCTATCTTTTATCAATTCAATCCCTATCATAGCTCCCAAACCTCTTACATCACCAATTTCAGGACATTCCTTTCTAAAATCTTCCATCCGGTCTGTAATTATCTTACCTATATATTTTGCACGCTCGTTAAGGTTTTCATCTTTCATGAACTGGATGGTAGCCAAAGCCGCTGCGCAACAAACAGGACTCCCAATATAGGTTCCTCCAATTGTACCCGGTCCTGCGGCATCCATAATTTCCGCCCGGCCAAGTACCGCGGCAATTGGAAGTCCGGATCCCATAGATTTGGCATAAGTGCTTATATCGGGTTGTACTCCATAATGCTGCCAGCTGGCCCAATGACCTGTGCGGCAAAATCCGCTTTGGATCTCATCCATAATTAGCAATACGCCGTGTTCATCACAAAAAGAGCGAAGTCCTTCCAGGTATTTTTGAGGAACAGGATTAAAACCACCTTCTCCCTGAATTGGTTCAATTATAATAGCAGCTACACTATTAATATCAACCATACTATGAGCGCTTTCTCTGAGTCGGGTTAATTCAGTTTCCACAAACTCCTCCATATCCTGTGTCCCGTGGTATTTATAAAAATTTGGAAAAGGAATTCGGTACACTTCAGGAGCAAAAGGCCCTGAAGAGAATTTGTAGTTCACCTTACTGGTTAGGCTCATCGCCATAAGGGTACGCCCGTGATAAGCTTCTGTAAAACAAATAACCGCGGGTCGTTTTGTTGCCTGACGGGCAATTTTAATAGCATTTTCTACGGCCTCGGCACCGGTGCTTATTAACATGGCTTTTGTTCTTTCCCCGTGTGGAAGAATTTCTGCAAGCTCTTCACAGAGTTGTATGTAAGGCTCATAAGTAACCACATTAAAACTGGTGTGCAGATACTTTTCAGCCTGTTCCTGAATAGCCTTTACTACAGGTTCCGGGCAATGACCAGCGTTTACAACACCAATTCCGCCGGCAAAGTCAATATGTTCATTTCCGTCTACATCTGTAATTATAGCTCCTTTAGCCTTACTAACAGTGGCTGTGTTAAAAACACCAACTCCGTTGGCGACAATGTTTTTTCTCCTGTCAAGGAGCTGCTGAGATTTGGTTTGCTCTTCAATCATAAATATTGGGTTGTTCAGTTGAATGGTTAATTTAAAAAACTAGTATATGCGGAAAATATGAGTAAGTAGGCCCCAACCTCCTTTCGCTGCTTGTTAATATACAATATTATTTTCTTAGTTAAAATTGATTTTATACTGAAAATCAATCAGAAAGGCGGTTTGCCATTATTTTAAGGAGAGAAAATTTATTGATTTTTTCCTATAAAAGAAAATACAGGACTTTATATATTCAATTAATATTCAATAATTTATAGATCCTCTAAGCCCGTACTGAAACCATATTTTATTAAAAATTTTGAAGTTTTATTTTAGGCCAAAAAAAAATCAAAAAAAAGAGGTTTATAAATATTTGACTGTAAGTGAAATATGTTCACAAATCAAACTTCCATTTTTTCGGCTACAAAAATCAAAGGTCAATTGCTGTGGTATTCTTAACCTTTTCTATAGTAAAGGTACTCTGGGTACTACCTATATGATCCAGGGTGGTGAGTTTGGTAACCATAAATTCCCGGTAAGCCGTCATATCTTTCACCAGAACTTTTAAAATATAATCATACTCCCCGCTCACGTGGAAACATTCCAAAACCTCGGGCAGGCTAGTGACTTCAGCTTCAAAACGGGTAAGGTAATTTTTGGTATGCTGAATAAGTTTTATCTGGCAAAAAACCGTAAAGGATTTATCAACTTTATCAGGATTTAACAGGGCAACATATTTTGAGATCACCCCTTCCCTTTCCAGTCGCTTGATGCGTTCATAGACCGCCGTTATTGACAGGTCCAATTTCAAGGAAATCTCCTTATTCGTCATTTTGCTATCCCGTTGCAAATGCTTTAGGATGTGTAGGTCCTTATCATCAAGTTTCATATTCGGAAAAATTTTCTGTTATTAAAACCAAACATACACAAATTAAGATTATTATTCTTATAATATGTGTTCCCCTAGTTTATTTTACTGAATTCTGACATTCCAATTGATTTTTATTCTGAAATAGCTGTTATTTGATATAATCTAAAATCAGAACACCATGAAATTTAAACCAGCAGATAAAATTCAGGACTTACAATACTTTGGAGAATTTGGAGGCGTGAATCCTTCTATTTCCGATTCATCCACTTATACTTTCCTTTCAGCAAAAACAATGTTTGATACTTTTGAAGGGAATGCAGACGGCTGTTATCTTTATTCAAGACATTCTTCTCCCTCCAACCTTTACCTTGGGGAAGCCCTTGCAGCGATGGAAGGCACCGAAACTGCAAACGTTGCCGCCAGCGGAATGGGCGCTATCACCCCTACCCTGCTTCAGCTCTGCCAAGCCGGAGACCATATTGTTTCCAGCCGAACCATTTACGGAGGAACTTATGCATTCCTGAAGAATTTCGCTCCAAGGCTTAATATCAACACCGCTTTTGTCGATATCACCGACACCGAAAAAGTTGAAGCTGCTATTACCCAAAACACCAAAGTTTTGTATTGCGAAGCCGTGAGCAATCCATTGCTGGAAGTGGCTGATCTTCCTGAACTGGCCAAAATCGCCAAAAAACACGGGCTTACTTTCGTAGTAGATAACACTTTTTCTCCCTTATCTATAAGTCCCAAAGAACTTGGTGCCGATATCGTGATCCATAGTTTAACGAAGTTCATAAATGGTAGCAGTGATACCGTGGGCGGAGTTACCTGCGGAAGTCAGGAGTTTATAGACTCCCTTAGAAGTGTAAACGACGGCGCGAATATGCTTTTAGGTCCAACCATGGACAGTATGAGAGCTGCTTCTATTCTGAAGAATCTAAGAACGCTTCATATTCGGATAAAACAACACAGCCACAACGCGATGTATCTTGCTAAAAGATTTCAGGAGGACGGTTTAAGAACCGTATATCCCGGCTTGAAATCTCACCCGGGCCATGAAACCTTTAAAAAGATGATGAATGAAGATTACGGTTTCGGTGGTTTACTCACCCTGGATGTAGGAAGCCTGGAAAAAGCAAATGAACTAATGGAGCTCATGCAGAAGAAAAATCTGGGTTACCTGGCAGTAAGTTTAGGCTTTTATAAAACACTATTCAGCGCACCGGGAAGTTCTACTTCTTCCGAAATTCCGGAGGAAGAACAAAAGGAAATGGGACTAAGCGATGGCCTTATTCGCTTCAGCATTGGTTTAGACAACAACATTGAAAGAACCTATGAAATGATGAAGGAGTGCATGCTCGAAGTTGGAGTTCTTAAAAAGGAAACTGCTTAATTGATTTAAAATCATTACTATTAAAGACCTCATCGTACCACGCGATGGGGTCTTTTATTTTAGTTCCTTACCTTTAATTAAATAATACCCGGACTGCATCCCTAAATTAACAAATAATGAAGATTATTAAACTTTCCCTGATTCCCCTTTTCTTTCTCCTTTTCATAGACAGTGTTATGGCTCAAAACCAGAGTGAAATTAGAGGCTTCTATGGTATTTCATCTTATGAAATGGACAATAATCAAAGTTTGGATGGCGCTGGTAATTATGACCCCGAAACCGCCTACGAATTGGGCATCCGGTATATATTGCGAATGCCAAACGGTTTAGGTCTGGAAACGGGACTTGGCTTCTGGACAGGAGATATAGCTGTCACTTCTGCCCCCATGCCTGAGCAAATTTCCAGAAGGGAGAGACTTCAAATAACTTCCATCCCGGTTTTACTTAATTATAGATTTCTGGATTATTTCTTTGTAAACGGCGGGCCGGTTATGGATTTTCAGAATTCAGATAATAGTTTCAATTCTCAATCTGGGGTGGGTATTAGCGCCGGGATTGGGGTAAACCATTATGTAAGAAACTTTCAGATGTTTGTAAATCCCAATTTTCGGCATTATGCATTAATTCCCTTTGAGAAAGAAGACCATCACTCCAAACTTTCAGGTTTAGGCATTCAGTTTGGTATGGGGTATAATTTTTAATTATAGACTTCCTTAAAACTTGCCGGTTTTCCAGTAAAATCGTAAAATTACGGGCAGAAACTTAAATTTTAATCAAATCTTCCCGGGTTTAAAATTCTCCGGAAGATTTTATTATAAAAAGCCCGAATGGAAAACCAACCTACCAGCCCTCAAAATGAACAAATTGTAGAAAACCGAGAACTTAATATTTGGGAAGCCTTAATTCCGGTATTTGCCCTTATTGGAATGCTCGCCTTTAATGTTTATGTATTCGGGGATGACGCGCTTAGCGGTTCCAATCAATTTATTCTTTTACTCGGGGGAGCGGTTGCCGCTATTGTTGGGTACTTCAATAATACGAAGTATGACAAAATGATAGATGAGGTGGCTTCTAACATCCAGAGTACTGCGGGAGCTATTCTTATTCTTCTAATGGTTGGAGCCCTGGCCGGGACCTGGCTAATTTCAGGGATTATTCCTACCATGATTTACTATGGTTTACAAATATTAAATCCTACAATTTTTCTGGCCGCTTGCGTCGTGATTTGTTCGGTGATCTCGGTTGCAACAGGAAGTAGCTGGACTACTTCGGCAACGGTTGGTATTGCCCTAATTGGTATTGCCGAGGCCCTGGGGATTTCAGTTGGGATGACGGCCGGCGCGATTCTTTCCGGTGCTTATTTTGGTGACAAACTTTCTCCTTTAAGTGACACCACCAACCTCGCCCCTGCAATGGCAGGAACCGACCTGTTTACCCACATCAGGTATATGACTTTAACCACGGTTCCTACAATATTAATAACAATAGCCGTTTTTATCATCATAGGTTTAAATCTTGAACCCACAGGAATCACAGATACCAGCACTATTCTGCGTTCCATAGAGAATTCTTTCACTATTTCGCCCTGGCTGTTTTTAGTGCCAATAATTGTAATACTGCTAATCGTAAAAAAGATCTCACCGCTCATCGCTTTATTATTAGGAACACTTCTTGGAGCGGCTGCCGCTTTGATCTTTCAACCCGGAATTGTGGCCCAGATCGCAGGAGCCACCGAGCTTAATTTCATAAGTGGATATAAAGGTGTTATGCAGGCCATTACTGTTGATACTTCCGTTCAAACCGATAACGAAAACCTTAACGACCTGTTTTCTTCAGGAGGTATGGCAGGAATGCTGGGAACCATCTGGCTTATCATTTGCGCGATGGTATTTGGCGGAATTATGGATGCTATTGGCGCCCTTGCCCGTATAAGTAAAGCTTTGCTGAATTTATTCCATACCACATTCGGACTTTTTGCCAGTACGGTGTTTAGCTGTCTTGCCCTTAACGCCACCGCTTCAGATCAATACCTGGCCATTGTAGTTCCCGGAAAAATGTTTGCAAAAGCCTACAGGGATAAGGGCCTTGCTCCCGAAAACCTCAGCCGTACGCTGGAAGATTCAGGGACGGTAACTTCGGTATTAGTACCCTGGAATACCTGTGGGGCCTATCACAGTGGAGTTCTGGGTGTACCGGTAGCTTCTTATTTTGGCTACGCTATCTTTAATTATTTGAGTCCGTTTATGACCCTCTTCTTCGCTGCCTTCGGAATCAAGATCAAACAATTAAGAGAAAAATCCGCCTAAACTAATAATAGAATTTACTTATTTTAATTTCTTTAATGTATAGGTAAAACCTATAATCGAATAGGGAATAAAAATTTGATTTTGTTTAAACATCGAAGTCATTCTGTAAATTTGCAGTCGGAAACAAAAACAATAATTTAAATTTTAAAATAAAACAGATATGTCATTAGTAGGAAAAAAATTTCCAAACCTTAGCGTAAACGCGATGAATGATATGGGAGATACCTTCCAGATCAACGTTCTTGAAGAAGCTCAGAAAAACAATAAAAAAGTATTGCTTTTCTGGTACCCGAAAGATTTCACCTTTGTTTGCCCTACTGAACTACACGCTTTTCAACAAGCTTTAGAAGAATTTGAAAAAAGAAATGTAATGGTAATCGGTGCTTCTTGTGACACTCCTGAAGTACATTTCGCCTGGTTGAATACTCCAAAAGATAACGGTGGTATTGAAGGTGTTACTTACCCAATCCTTGCCGATTCTAACCGCAATCTAAGTTCTCGTCTTGGAATCCTTGATATTACCAACGAATCTTATGACGAAGAAACCGGAGATTTAACTCTGGAAGGTGATAATGTAACTTACCGTGCAACTTATCTAATTGATGAGGAAGGTAAGATCTTCCACGAAGGAGTAAACGATATGCCACTTGGTAGAAATGTTGCTGAATTCCTAAGATTGATAGACGCTTACACTCACGTACAGGAAAAAGGTGAGGTATGCCCTGCAAACTGGGAAGAAGGTAAAGAAGCGATGAACGCTAACCGCGATGGAGTTGCCTCTTACCTAAGCTTAAACTAAAAAACACAAACACTGTTATGCTTAAAGAATTAGATCAGGATAACCTGGGCGAGATTATTGAGAACAACGAGACTGTTGTTGTGCAATACATGGCCGGATGGTGTGGTAACTGCCGCTTGATGAAGCCTAAGTTCAAAAAACTGGCTTCAGTAAATGAGAACGCAACGTTCCTAATGGTAGA
>DATISX010000177.1:0-17194 GCA_035468275.1 Salegentibacter sp. | reverse complement strand
TAACTTCAGTAATAAGTCAGGATCGGGACAATTGCGCAGGTAAAAATCCAAATCCCGTCTTGAGGCCACTCCCGGAAAATCTCCTATTTTATCTTCCAGGTGACCGATGATCTGAAAATGAAGATGTGGCGCATAATCTCCGTTTTCTTCTGCAGTTCCCAATTCTCCAATTTTGTCACCTTGTTGGACTTCCTGACCCGGGGTTAGATTTTCCAGTGATTTCCGGCTTAGATGACCATAAAGAGAAAAGAATTTATCGCCATTAAGGCTATGCTCAAGAATAATGGTAGGACCATAATCTCCAAAATTGGCGTTATCCTTAAAACTATGAACTTTTCCTTCCAAAACCGCAAGAACGGAGGTATTAGCAGGAGCCCAGAAATCCATTCCCAAATGAATATCCCGGGCCTCTTCAGGATGAGAAAACAGCTCACTTCGTTTGTAGAGTTTTCTCACTTCACTGTAACCTCCAAAGGCTACCTTTTTGCCTGTATTTTTCAGATAATTTTCGATGAATTCAGCAAAAGAATTTACCGAGGAAATATCGATTCTTTCCAGCTCTTCATTGGTTTCAGAAAGATCTATAGCTATATAATCTTCCGGGGCAAAATTCGCATCCAATACACTGGTGAAGCCTTGAGTTAGGTTCCAGATAAACTTTTCAAATCCTGATCTTTCCATTTTTTATTCTTTTAAAACAAAAACCCACAACAAAAGCTGCAGGTTTTGATTTTTCAAAAATAAGCCCTGGATTCTAATTTAGCAACACATCGCTAAAACTTGCTTTAATTGTTACTGAAGCATTCGCATCACGGGTTTTATTATACCCGTTAAGGCTTTCGTTATCATAAGAGCTGCTGCTTTTAAGTTTCAATACAGCCGGTGTTTTTATTTTGCTCTTTGTTCCATTATAGCTAAAACTGTAGGCCGCATCAGGTAAAGACATTTCCATATCACTGTTTTCGAGACTTACATCCAGATTTTTAAATCCGGGAAGTAGTTTGCCGATTTTCAACTTTCCGAAACTTCCACTAAGAATACCGGTCTCCCCTATCTCATTAAAGAAAATATCGCTGGATTTTGAATTAAGTTTTATGCTTCGGGCTTTATCTATTTTAAAGTCTTTCACATAATTTGCATTCAACACCCCGTAATCCCAGGTTTTGACCTTAACGGGCGTGTAGGCCACTGTGATTTCGGTTTGTTTTCCACCAATGAGGTTTGCTGCAAAACGACTATGAGAAAGGTCGGCTCTTAAATTTTTAGTAGTACCACTAAGTTTTACATCCCCGTGGCGAACATCCAGATTTAATTTTGCATTTCTGGGTACGTTAAGCTTCAGAGTCTTCTTGGCTCCTCCATCCTTACTTTTTAGCACCTTAATTTTCCCGGGGTCGCCATTACCCGTTTCCATATCTGCTTCAAACTGCTGAGCCCATTTTTCCATATCCTGACCGAAGCTTTCTCCCCAGGCTTCCATTTTCTTCCCGAATTCTTCTCCCCAAACTTCCATATCTTTTCCGAAGTTCTCTCCCCAGGCCTCCATATCCATTTCAAGTTTTTTGATATTGGGATTGTTCTCAAACTGCTCTGCCCACTCTTCCATTGCCTTTTCGAAATCTTCCCCAAAGTTACCTTCCATCTCCTTTTCGAATTTTTCAAGATATTTATCCCCGTCTTTTCGGTAGGCCTCATGATCAAATTTCATGTTGCCCATACTCTCAGCAAATTCAGGTGGAAGCGGGTTGTCGGTAATGCTTTCCAAAAGAGGACCAAGGTTTTCCATAAGCGGGCCAAGCATTTCGGGCAATTGTGCCAGAGGCTCCTCAAGGGCTTGCATACTCTTTTCCCAGTTAACAACTACGGGGCCGGAGTTAATCTCTAAATTTCCTGCGGAAGCCGTAATTTCAGGTTTCCAGCCTTCGGTAAGTTTTTTCCGGGCTTCTTTATCCATTCCTTCGGTATCAAGAAGCGCTTCCACTCTAACCTCGTTCTTATCCCAGTAATCCACAACAATATTGGTATGGCTGCTGTTTATTCTTATTTCAGCATCAGAGTTAACCTTATAAGTTTTATCCAAGGTCTTCGTTTGGGCAAACGCGAAGGCGCTGATGAACGCCAGGATCGCGAATAAATTATACCTGATAGTTTTCATATTGTTCGTCTTGTGATTGATTGATTTCCTTTAATTTATTTTTTAATTTATAGAGCAGTTCCAGGCGTAGCTGAAGATTTCCGATCATAGCATCGATACTTTGCTCATTGGGGCCATTCTTGCTTATTTCAGTATTAAGGCGCTGATATTCCTCGTCCAGATCGGCCAGTTGTTCCATAAAGGAATTGATAAGATCCCGATTTTCATCGTTGATATCAATTTTAGCCAGTTCCATATTTAAACTCGCCAGATAGAAATTCTCGATTTTTTTGAACTCCGGCGACACCTCACTTAGCTGAAATTGTTTCTCTGCTTGAATTTCAGGTTCACCCTGCTCTATCTGTTCTTCTACTTCAGTTTCCACAACGGCGGGCTCATTGGTAAATTCATTAGGCTGAAGCAGGTAAAAACCAATCCCCAGGGCTACAACCAACACAGCGGCTATTTTCATAAAGAAATAAAGCTGATTGTGTTTTGAGCTTTCCGGAAATTCCTTATCCAGTCTTGCTTCAAATCTATTCTTGTGCCCCTTCGGTAATTTTTCGGGAGTTTGGGGGGCTTCATTTTTAAACATTTCCCTAATATCCTGTTCCATGTCTTTGTATTTTTAATTTTTCCTGCAATTTTTTCTTTCCACGGTGCACCATTGTTCTGGAGGCCACCTGGCTTATTCCCATTATTTCTGAAATCTCTTCGTGATCATAACCTTCCATCAGAAACAACATCAAAGGATATTTATATTTTTCCGGAAGCTCTTCTATGCATTTTTTAACCTGTTCCAGACTTATCCCTTCTTCCACTTTCCAGTTTTCATTTTCATCTACCGAGCTTAGCACCTGTTCGTTGATGGCCACCAGCTCCAATTTCTTAGCCTTCAGCTTATCAATACATTTATTAATCACTATCTTCTTAAGCCAGGCACCAAAACTAACCTCCCCGGTGAACTGATCAAGCTTTGCGAAAGCCTTAATAAATGCCTCCTGCATTGCGTCTTCGGCTTCAAAACGATCTTTCATAAACCGGTAGGCCACATAATACATACCTTCGCTATACTTATTGTAAAGCTTTAGTTGAGCCCGGCGGTCATTTTGCTTACAAGCCTCTATTAAATGATGTTGTATCAAAACTTAAACTGATTGGTTACTATAAAGACGATTGTTTTTTCGTAGTGTTGCAAGACTGTTTATTTTTTTCTGAAATTAGGTAAAATGAACATATAATACCTAAATTTAAGGTAGAAGGCATAAATGAAAGAGAGATCAAAGCTCATTTAGTTTCTGAAAATAACTTACAATGAATCCTACCTTAAAAACTACTCTTAAGATCCTGGGGATCATCTTAATATTAACGGCAGGAATAATAATTTTCTTGCGAACCACCACAAAAACTCATAGCCCTGAGGAGATTGTTACCTTTTCAAAAGGCGATTTAGAACTGGAGGTTTTTTATAACAGGCCATACAAAAAAGACAGGGAAATCTTTGGGGAGCTGGTACCTTTTAATGAAGTTTGGCGAACCGGAGCAAATGAAGCGACAACTTTCACGAGTAATAAGGATATCCTGGTAGATGGTTCTGAATTAAAAGCAGGGAAATATACCCTGTGGACAATTCCCATGGAAGAATCCTGGAAAGTGATCTTTAATTCTCAAATGTATCCGTGGGGAATTGATCTTGAGGAAAAAGCCTATAGAGACGCGGAATTTGATGCGCTGGTACTTGAAGTACCGGTAAATACTTCTGAAACCAGTCTGGAACAATTTACTATTCTGTTTGAGGAAGCTAATGATCTTGTCTTTATGATTCTTTCCTGGGACCGTACCAGAATTATGGTGCCCATAAAAGAAAAAGAGCCGTCTTCCAACGGCTCCTAATCTTCAACTAACAGAATATATTAATCTTCGTCTAATAATAAATTAAGGGTCACATCAATATTATCACGGGTCGCGCGGGAATAAGGACATACCTCGTGAGCCTCATTGATAAGTTTCTCACCGGTTTCAACATCTACATCAGGGATATAGACATCCAGTGTTGCAGCTAACTGAAGCTCATCTTCTTCAGTTTTACCAAGGTCGATTATCGCTGTTACGCTAAAATCACCAAGATCTACGTTATGATCTTTCGCTACCACCTCCAGGGCACTTCCGAAGCAAGCCGAATAACCAGCGGCAAAAAGCTGTTCGGGGTTACTGTATTTTCCGCCTTCGCCTCCCAGGCTTTTAGGCATACTTAATTTCATATCTAATACGCCGTCATCACTCGTAGTGTGCCCGTGTCTGGCACCCTTTGTTGTTACAGTGGCTGTGTACAATGTTTTCATCTTATTGTTTTTAATTAACTTTATTGTCTGCTTCAATATAACAAGCAAAAAATACCGGGGCAAAGAATGAATTCATAAATTTGTCATAAATAAACTTAGCTTGGCCAAAAACACAATTTCTTCCGCTTTACACGAGTCCGATTCTCAAAAGTCAGCGGAAAATGTAAATCTTGATGCAGCCGAAAAATTCAAGGCCAGGCGAAAAACAGGTTTTTCAGAAGAAGAGCTGCTGGCACAACTTCTTGAAGGAAATAAAACTGCCCTGGGAAGAGCTATAACTCTAATTGAAAGCAATCAGCCTAAACATAAATCCAAAGCCGAATTTGTTATAGAAGGCGCCCTTCCTCATGCCCACAAATCCTTAAGAATAGGGATCACCGGTGTACCTGGAGTTGGAAAAAGCACTTTTATTGAAAGTTTCGGCACTTATCTTGTAAAGCAGGGAAAAAAGGTTGCTGTGCTGGCGGTAGACCCAAGTAGCACGGTATCAAGAGGAAGTATCCTGGGAGACAAGACCAGGATGGAAAGTCTCGTAAAAGAAGAAAATGCCTTTGTAAGACCATCTCCTTCCGGGGAATCCCTGGGTGGAGTTGCACGAAAATCGCGGGAGAGTATTTTGTTATGTGAAGCTGCTGGTTTTGATGTTATTTTAATTGAAACAGTAGGCGTTGGCCAGAGCGAAACCACGGTACACAGTATGACCGACTTCTTTTTGCTGCTGAAACTGGCAGGGGCCGGAGATGAGTTGCAAGGGATAAAAAGAGGAATTATAGAAATGGCCGATGCCATAGTAATTAATAAGGCTGATGGTGATAATCTTAGAGCGGCCCGGGAAGCCAAAATGGAATTCAAAAGAGCTTTAAATCTCTATCCAACTAAAGAAAGCGGATGGAAACCAAAGGTGGAGTTATGCAGTGCTTTACAAAACACCGGTATTTCCGAGGTTTGGGAACTAATTCTTAGCTATGAAAAGAGGCTAAGGAAAAACGGTTATTTTGAGCAAAACAGGCGTGAACAAAATAAATTCTGGATGTTTCAAACTATAGACGAGCATCTGAAAAATCGGTTTTACAAAGATCCAAAAATAAAAGAAGCCATAAATATTCAGCTTAAAGCAATAGAAAACAATGAAATCACCGCTTTTGCTGCTGCCAGGTACTTGATCGAGCTTTCTGCAAAACTATAAATACATCGGGCTGAATTAAGCATATTATAAACATTCCTAAAAATTAAAATCCATAAAATGTATACTTTCGTATTCTATAATCCTTTCTATGCGTAAAGAATTCACTATTATAATCCCCGTATATAACGAAGAACCCTGTTTAGACCACTTGTTCCCCGTTCTAAAAGAATATATATCAGTGGCTTCTAAAACTACTTCAGTACTTTTTGTGGATGATGGTTCTACCGATAAAAGCGCCCATTTAATCTCAGAATTTTGCGAACAAAATGAAGGTTTTGATTATTTGCTATTCGATAAAAATTACGGAAAGGGAGCGGCTCTAAAAGCTGCTTTTGATTATATAGAAACTCCTTTATTAGGTTATATAGATGCCGATTTGCAAACGCATCCCAAAGATTTTGAATTGCTTTTTCCCTATGCAGAAGAATATGATTTAGTGACCGGGTGGAGAAGTGACAGAAAAGATTCTGCGGTAAAACGCTTTTCTTCAAAATTCGGAAATGCGGTAAGAAATGCTTTTACTCAGGACCAAATGCATGATACCGGCTGTCCACTTAAAATTATAAAAACTGATTTTGCAAAAAAAATACCCATGTTCAAAGGTCTGCAACGGTTTTTACCGGCTATGGTTTTACTTCAGAAAGGAAAAATAAAAGAGGTGAAAATCGAACATTATCCCCGGATTGCAGGAAAATCTAAATATAACTTTAAGAACAGGTTTTTAGGTCCGTTAGTTGACTGTTTTGCATATGTCTGGATGAAAAGAACCTATATAAATTATAGAGTAACCCAAAAGAAATAAATGGCTGATTGGCAGATTTACAGCATTGGTTTTGCAGCTCAACTCTTATTTTCAGCAAGGTTATTAATTCAGTGGATTGCTTCTGAAAAACAAAAAAAGGTTTTAACCCCTTCCCTATTCTGGAAATTGAGCTTGATTGCCTCATTCTTATTATTTGTTTACGGGTATTTACGAAGTGATTTTTCAATTATGCTTGGCCAGGCAATTACCTATTTTATTTACATCCGAAACATTCACCTGCAGGGTAAATGGAAAAAATTGCCCAAATTTTTCCGTTGGTTTTTATATCTATTCCCGGTAATGATTATCGCTTATTCCTATTTTAATAACACCTATGATATTCAGAAATTATTTTACAATGAAGCTATTCCGCTGTGGTTGTTATTGCTGGGTATTCTGTCTCAGCTAGTTTTTAATTATAGGTTTATTTATCAATGGATTTATTCCGAACGTGCAAAAGAATCAATTCTCCCTTTAGGATTTTGGGTGTTGAGTCTTGTGGGCTCGGGACTTATTTTACTATATGCAATTTTCAGAAAAGACCCTGTTTTGCTTGTCGGGCATCTTATGGGAAGTATTGTTTATGTTAGAAATATTATGCTAAATAAAAAAGAATATGTTCAACCATAACTCATATCGCCATACCTATTCAATCCTGCTGGTTGTTATAGGAATTTTCATCTTTATTTTTAACCTGGATGTTATTTATGTAAACATTATGGAAGCGCGCAATTTTATAACCGCCCGCGAAATGGTAAATCAAAATAACTGGATCCTTACTACCATGAATGATTTGCCGCGGTATGAAAAACCACCGCTGCCCACATGGTTAACGGCAATAAGCGGTGCAATATTTGGTTTTGAAAGCCTAACGGCAATGAGGCTGCCTTCTGCGCTTACAACAATTTTATTGCTTTTAACTTTTTATAAGTTTTTGCCCAAATTCCAACTTTCCAAATACCAGGCGTTTATAAGCAGTTTGGTTTTGGCCACTTCATTTTATATAGTTTTTTCTGGCCGTGACGGGCAATGGGATATTTATACACATACCTATATGTTAGTGGCCATTTATTTCCTGTGGAAAATATTTAACGGAACTCAACATCTTTATAAATATGCTATTCCTGGCGCCATTTTCTTTGGCTTTTCCTTACTGAGCAAAGGCCCGGTATCTTTTTATGCTTTGTTGCTTCCTTTCCTAATTAGCTACGGAATAGTTTACAAATACCCTGATTTTAAAAATAAATGGAAGCCCTTGTTGTTATTCCTCTTAGCTGGAATTATCGTTGGAGGCTGGTGGTATGCTTATGTTCGGTGGGCAGATCCTGAACCTTTTATAAAAATTGCAGCCCAGGAAACCTCACGCTGGGCCAATTATAATGTAAGACCATTCTATTATTACTGGAGCTTTTTTGTGCAGAGCGGAATCTGGACAATTCCTTCGTTTGTAGCGCTGCTCTACCCTTATTTAAAAAACAAGGTTTCGAATCCCAAAGCTTATAAATTCTCATTCTTATGGACGATTATCGCCGTAGTATTGCTTTCCATTATTCCTGAAAAAAAATCCCGCTACTTGTTACCGGTCCTCATTCCAATGGCGATGAACACCGGATTTTATATAGAATATCTGTTTCGGAACTTTAGAACACTTTCTAAATCTGAAAGTTGGATAGTTTACTTTAACCATGGGCTCATTGGTTTTATCGGACTTGCTTTCCCAGTTGCCGCGTTCTTATATCTTGATCTGGATGGATCCTGGCTTTGGTATATTTTAGCCTCGTTTGCTCTCTTCGGAATTGGTATCGCAATCTACTATTTCCTCTGGAAAAGGAAATATCCCCCGGTTTTCTATCTAACCGTGAGCTTTATTGCGGCGGTGATTCTTTTTGCATTCCCACTCACCTATACTTTTCTAAATAATCCCAATTTCAATAATATAAAATCCCTGAATGATTTTGCTGAAAATAAAGACCTGAAAATCTATGAATATGATTCATTTACTCCTGAACTGATTTGGGAATACGGAAAACCAATTGCTATTATCAACAACTCTGAAGAAGTAAAAAATGAAAAGGAATTCGGCTTGCTTTTCCTTGAAAGAGACAGCCTAAAGATCAAATCGCAGTTTTCAGATTATCAGATAAAAAACCGGCAACGCTTTGATCTCAATTACGTAAATCCCGAAGCTTCCGGCTATAAAGAGCGTTTGATAAGAAGCTTTTATGTACTCTCAAAAACTAAATAAACCTTTATTGTATGAAATAATTAAATATTTCAAAACGAGATTCTGTACAATAAAACACTTAACTAGGGTGTAAAGTATTTCTTCCTCAAAAACCGCTGAAGCAGGTAATATAGAAATCCAAAGAAACTTCCTATAAGTGCACCGGTTATGATATCACCGGGATAATGGACTCCCAGATATACTCTACTGTAAGCCACAAAAGCAGCCCACACTAACAAAAACCAAATCAGTTTAGGAAAATACTCTCTGAATACTAATCCCAGAAATAATGCTACTCCAAAAGAATTCGAAGCGTGAGCCGAGAAATAGCCATATTTTCCGCAATATTCGGCTACGAAACGGGCATATTCCTTTATCCCTTCCTGCCCACAAGGCCTTAACCGCTGAAAACCGTCTTTAAAAACATTCCCTAATTGATCGGTAGTAGTTATTAAAAGCGTGACAATTACCAAAAGTACAAGGGTAAACTTCCAGCCAAATTTTTTAAAAAGCAGGAATACCAAAAACGCGTAAAGAGGAATTGCCGTCCATTTATCCGTTATCAGCAACCAGAGCCAATCCCATTGTTCGCTTCCAAGGTTATTGAGATAAAGAAAAAGTTCGTGATCCAGTTCAATAAGTTGATCCATATTTTAATCTTCTTCGTATCGGGAAACTTCACGATCGTAAAACTCAGATGCTTGTTTGATAAGACTTTCAGTCTCGTTTGCCAATTCATCTTCATCATTGGTATCAAACTCTTCCAGCCACTCCACCTCATCATTTTCAAGGTTGATTATAAACCGGGGAAATTCAGTATGTACTACAAAAACAGCATCGGGATAATCGGTATTATCACCAAGAAGAAATTTCGGGAAATCCATATAAAATAAATTTTATTCTGAAGCCAGTATGGCTTTCTTTTCTATTAAACGTTTGCTCAAAAAGTTAAATCGAAGATACAACATTAATGCGGAAGCGGTAAGCCCGGCAAGTAGTCCCAGCCAGATTCCCATACTTCCCAGCTGCTCCGGTTTGCCGTAATACCAGGATACCGGAAACCCTATAAGCCAGTAAGCAATAAAACACATTATTGTTGGAATCTTCACATCCTGAAGCCCTCGTAAGGCTCCAAGAATCACCACCTGTAAACCATCACTTAACTGAAAAAGTGCAGCGATAATAAGGAGTTGGGCCGCCAGAAGAATTACTTCGGTATTATCGATATAAAAAGTGGGTAACCAATCCTTAAGTAAAATAAAGCCCAAAGCAAAGACAGCTTCGATTAAAAATACCAGTAAAAATGTTGAAAAAGCTATCCTACGCAGGTCTTTAAATCTGCCAAGGCCTTTTTGATTTCCTACTCTTATGGTTGCAGTAACTCCAAGTCCAACCGCAATCATAAAGGTCATAGATGCCAGGTTAAGCGCGATCTGATTTGCCGCCTGGGGATTAGTACCCAAAGTTCCCGCGAGAAATACTGTTGCGGTAAAAATGGCCATTTCGAAAAACATCTGTAACGCAGACGGAAAACCCAAAGCCAGTAATCGCTTAAAAATGTCCGGTTTTAGAAGTTCTTTTTTTGTCCAGATAAAATATTCGGCGAATTTTTTCTTTCTTCTTAGGATCTCCCATACAAACCAAAGCATGAAAAAACGAGAGATCAGTGTACCTATGGCAGCTCCCTCTAACTCCAAACGCGGAAATATCCAAATTCCGTAAATAAGGAAGTAATTAAATATCACATTCACAACATTCGCTATAAGGGTAGCGTACATAGCATATTTGGTTTGGGATAGTCCATCAGCAAATTGCTTAAATGCCTGAAATATCATTAGCGGGATCATGGAGAAAGCCACGATGTTCAAATAGGGAATGGCCAAAGCAACCACTTCCGGTGGCTGGTCTAAGTAATGTAAAATCGGTTTGGCGAGTAACAGGGCAAGGAATAGAAATATGCCATTGAGAGTACATAAAATTACACCATGATGAAAATAGCTTCGGCCCTTTTCAATGTCTTTGGCGCCATCGGCTTCCGCTATTAGAGGTGTTATGGCAAAGGAAAAACCAATTCCGAGGGAAAGAGCAATAAACACCATACTGTTTCCCAGGGAAACTGCCGCAAGCGGGGCAGCACCCAATCTACCAATCATAAGGTTATCTACCAGCCCCACCATTACATGGCCTAACTGTCCCAGCATCACCGGGAAGGCTATGTTGAGATTCCGACTGAATTCTTTGGTGTAAGCGGTTAATTGCAAGCTCAAAATTTTAGGCTGCAAAGATAGAATCTTTTATCTCCCAATAAATTCTAAAGTCGGGAAAATTAAACCCGCAATGGGCACAAAAAAAGCCGGACAAATTTGCCCGGCTACAATGTTTATTTAATCCTTTAAAATTTCTGCTGAGCTTCAGTATTAATATGTTTGATTCCGTATTTATCTACCAGATAAATCAAGGAAGTCATAGTGGCTGCTCCAAGTTCTAACTCTCGCTTGTTAACGTTTTCAAAGGTATCGGTAGCAGCATGATGATGATCAAAATAACGCTGAGAATCCGGCCTAAGTCCGGCGAGCACCATGTCTCCACCTCTTAAAGGGCCGATATCTGCACCACTTCCACCCAGTTCAAAGTAATGGATAAGATATGGTTTAAATAAAGACTGCCAGCTTCTTATCTGAGCAAACTGAGCCTCATCGGCCTCAAAAGAAAAGCCTCTTGGCGTAAAACCACCTGCATCGCTTTCTAAGGCAAAAATGTGTTTTTCTCCCTTCTCACGGGCAACTTTTGCATATTCATTTCCACCACGGAGTCCGTTTTCTTCATTCATAAAAAGCACTACTCTTAAAGTTCTTTTTGGTTGATATCCCATTTCTTTAAAAGCTCTTAACACCTCCATAGATTGCACTACCCCGGCACCATCATCATGTGCTCCATCGCCAATATCCCAGGAATCCAGGTGTCCGCCTACAATAATTATTTCCTCAGGAAATTCGCTTCCGGTAATCTCTCCTATCACGTTATACGAAAGCACATCTTCGTGTTGCTGGGAATTCAGTTTAAAATAAAGTTTTAGATCGGGTGATATTTTGAGCATTCCGCTTACATAATCGGCGTCATTGGTGCTTATCGCCGCAGCAGGAATTCTATTTGAGACCGGAATATCTCCATAACTCATAGAACCGGTATGGGGATAATCGTCCTGTTTTAGGCTAAGCGATCGTACAATTACTCCCGCTGCACCATATTTGGCAGCTTCCTCTGCCCCCGAATAACGCTGATCTACACAGCCACCATAAGCTTCAAAAGTATGGATGAGCTCCGGGCGCATGGGGCGGTTGTAAAACACGATTTTCCCTTCAATTTTATCTCTTCCAAGATCGGCAAGTTCTTCCAGGCCCTGGACTTCTATCACCTCGGCTTTTGTGCCGCCTTCCGGAGTTGAAATGGAGCCGCCAAGGGCTGTAATATTTAGATTCCTGGTTTCCCCGGGCGCTGTTTCGAGATAAGAGAATTCGCGTCCCCCACGGGTCCACTTCGGAACCATAACAGGTTGTAACCAAACTTTATCTAAGCCTAGCTTTTCCAATTCGGATTTGGTATAATCTACCGCTTTCTGAGCATTCAAGGACCCCGAAAGCCTTCCACCGATATTATTTGATAAATGATCCAGCCAATTATAAGCTTCACCCTCTAAAAGAGCATAATCATAGATCTCTCTAAGTTGAAGAGAATCTTCCTTTGTAGAATTATCCTGCGCGTTGGCAGTAAAAAATGCAGAACTAATAAGAACGAGGCAAAGTAATTTTTTCATTAGGACATTATATTTATTAGGGACGAAAATACTATTCCTTTTTAAGCTCTTCGATATATTCTTCTAATTTCCTGAAAATTTCAGGGGCTAATTCAGGCTCTTTTACGTCCTTGTATTGAATGAGTTCATCATAAAGTATTTTTGCAACCAAATAACGTGCCGTGGGTTTTGAATCTGAAGGTATCACGTACCAGGGCGCCTTTTTTGTAGAGGTTTTATTAATAGTGTCCTGGTAATATTTACGGTAGGTCTTCCATAATTTTCGCTCTTCCAGATCGCCGGGAGAGAATTTCCAGTTTTTATTGGGTTTGTTTAGTCGGCGCAGAAGACGTTGGCGTTGTTC
Source organism: Salegentibacter sp. (assembly GCA_035468275.1). Taxonomy (GTDB): domain Bacteria; phylum Bacteroidota; class Bacteroidia; order Flavobacteriales; family Flavobacteriaceae; genus Salegentibacter. The sequence goes on along the minus strand of DATISX010000177.1, from coordinate 4,349 downwards.
TTCTTTAGAAATATGCAAAAAGAACTTAAAAACTATGGTACCGTTCTCAGCGATATGATCTTCAAAATCCCTGATCTGTTCATAGCGTTTCTCCCAGAATTCATCTGTAATATCTTCTAACTTCTTAATGTCGGGAAGATTTTCATTCAGGATATATTCGGGGTGAACCCTAGTTACCAGTACATTCTCATAATGTGTACGGTTAAAAACTCCAAATTTTCCCCGGGCCGGCAAGGCAATATAATGTCTCCAGAGGTAATCGTGTTTTAACTCAAGAGGAGTCGGCAATTTAAAGCTATGCACCACCACTCCGCGGGAATTAAAATCTTTAAAGACTTCCCTTATAAGGCTGTCTTTTCCTGCGGTATCAATTCCCTGGATACAAACTAAAACCGCATATTTCCCGTGAGCATAGAGTTTGTCCTGCCACACACCGAGGTCTTCCCTTGTTAATTCCAGAGCTTTTTTGACTTGTTTCTTTTTAACCTGCAAATCGAATTCGGTGGAAATTTCATCCAGGTTTATTTCAGAAGTTACTTTAAAATCTTCGGGACTTACCTTTTTCATATAAATGCTTTTATTGGTGCGGAAGTTTATATAATAATTCTACCTGGGGATTTGGGTTACTAAAGATACAATCTTTAAGAAACATTTTTTTTATCTTCGCCCCCTAAAATACATAGGCTTGAAAAAGGAAGAAAAACAGGAAATTATAGAGAAAGTAACCAGCCTTTTAAAGGAAATTCCTTCTTCAATGGATATTGTGAAGAAAGGTAAAAACAGGCATAAACGCTTTAAATACCTTGCTACTCACATGGTAGAAAAAGCGATAGAAAAAGATGCCCTCATCATTTCTGAAAACCGAAAAGGAATTGCTATTCTATTCAAAACCAATAGTAAAGCTGATAATTTCTTGAAAGATATCTGGACACAGTTAGGCTTGGTTATAAACGTGACCGGATTAAAGAATGCATTATATATAATTAAAAACCAGAATTACATAAAGAAACAGCGCCCTGCTGAAGGGGATTATCTTTACTGCTGGTTTTGGGGAATTCTGCCCGATTCACGCGGCGCCGACACCCAGGTTGGAAAAGAGATGAAAGATGAATTTTACCGCCAGGCCAAAGAATACCAGATCCCGCTTTATGCCGAAACCCGCATGCGCAAGAATGCGCTGGTATACCAACGCTTTGGATTTGAGCTTTTTCACGAATGGCAACACCCCAGCGGAGACACTATGTATTTCTTAAGATATATTCCGAAGGCAAAAGAAGAGTAAATTACAATTTTCCTGCAAAAACCTTAACATCATCCCCGGTCACCTCCTGGCCTCCAAGAATTATAAGTCGTTCCACAACATTACGGAGCTCCCTGATATTTCCACGCCAGTCATATTCCTTCAAAAGCTTTATTGCTTCGGGAGTAAATTGTTTTTTATTACTGCCTTGTTCACTGGCGATTTTTTCACTAAAATATTCCACAAGTAGAGGAATATCATCCCGTCTCTCGTTTAGTGCGGGAACTTTAATTAATATTACCGCCAGCCTGTGGTAAAGGTCTTCCCGGAATCTTTTTTCTTCAATCTCTTTTTTGAGATTCTTATTTGTAGCGGCAATTACCCGAACATCTACCTTAATATCTTTGCTACTTCCTACGCGAGTGATCTTGCTTTCCTGAAGTGCGCGTAATACCTTGGCCTGAGCAGAAAGGCTCATATCCCCAATTTCATCCAGAAAAATAGTACCTCCGTTAGCTTGTTCAAACTTTCCTGCCCGATCCTTATTTGCCGAGGTAAAAGCTCCTTTAACATGGCCAAAAAGCTCACTTTCAATCAATTCTGAAGGGATGGCAGCACAATTCACCTCAACCATGGGCCCGGAAGAACGATCGCTTTTCTGATGCAGCCAATGTGCCACGAGTTCTTTTCCACTACCATTAGGACCAGTAATAAGCACTCTGGCGTCGGTTGGAGCTACTTTTTCTATAAGGTTTTTTATATGCTGAATAGCCTCAGATTCGCCAACCATTTCAAAGTTCTTACTAACTTTCTTTTTGAGACGGGTGTTCTCTACCACCAGCTCCTTGCGGTCTAAAGCATTGCGAACGGTATTGAGTAAGCGGTTTAAATCCGGTGGTTTTGAGATATAATCGAAAGCACCCAGCTTCATAGTATTTACCGCGGTATCCAGATCGCCGTGGCCGGATATCATCACAACAGGGATTTCAGGTTTTATTTTCTTTATAGCTTCAAGAACTTCAACGCCATCCATTTTGGGCATTTTGATGTCACAAAGAACAAGGTCAAAATCTTCGTCTTTGATCTTCTGAGTTCCTTCTAATCCATCTTCTGCTTCAGCAACAGTATAGTTTGAATTCTCTTCGGTAAGAATTTTTACCAAAACCCTTCTTATAGAAGCTTCGTCTTCTATTAATAAAATTTTTGCCATAGTTATAATATACTAAATTTTAAACCGCCACGGGCATAAAAAGTATTGCTTTTATTAATGGTGTAAAGATCTTCCAAATCTCTATCCCGCAAACGAATATCATTCATTAAAGTGTAACCGGCATAAGTGTAAAAAGAAATATGATCGGTAAAATTATATTCGTAACCCACACCGCTAAGGAGAATTGTCATCGAAATACTTTCAGCTATTCCATTGTCAGGACCTTGAACGAGAAAGTTCTCCTGGATATTTGCAAAAAATCCATCCAGAGTAACAAAAGTTTGGACAGCATGTTTGTCGTTAAAATAATGCTTTAAATTAGATTTTGGTGTTCCAACCGTATAAGACCAATTGGGATGAAATCTCTTGTAATAATTTACAATTGGTAAAGGAAATGGAAATCCGGTGGTAGTGGAATAGTTTAATCCGAGGATTAAGCGCCAGGGTTCTACATAACGCTCGTCTTCTTTTATCTTCACAAAATACACCGAACCTTCATAGATAAAATCATCGTCTATAATCTCATCGGTGGTAAAATTAGAGGCTATTTTCACGCCAGCTTCTACAGCGAATCTCCAGTCTTCACTCATTTTAAAGGTATAGGCAAGATTTCCTTTAAAGGAATGAAAACGATCCAGGTTCTGGGTATTAAAATTTTCATGATCATTATATTTAAAGTTCACATTGCGATATTCCACCCCCGGAATAAGATAAGCCTCTTTATCGTTGAGTTTTATAGGAAAATTGACAAAACTCCGGAATCTTCTAAAAGAATTATCAGAATCTGACTGTGGAAAATAAGTATATTCTATTCTGGCAATATCGGTAGTTTGGCCTGAAACCTCCGTTGTATTTCCTGCCCAAAGCAGAATGAGACTTATTACAATTAAAACTCGACGCATCTTCTTTCTATTCGTTAAGTAGGTTATTATTAAATATATGTACATCCCGCTGCGGGAATGGAACAGAATTTTTATTTCTCCGGGAATCAATATCCTGATATAATCTTTGTAAAGCTAAAACTAAGCCAATAAATTTCGCCGCTGAGGCAGTTAAAAGTATAGTAATATCACTACCAGAGCTTAAGGTTATTGAAATTTTTAGAAATACACTGGTCAGAATAAAAGCCATGACCACCAATAGGAACAGACCAATCGAAATGAAAACATTATCCTCTCCCTGGTTATAAGAGAAACCATAATTCCAAATATCTTTGATTGAGGCCCAGATAATATTATCAGTTGTATTTTGCTCCTGCATCTTTAATACTTAAGCCATTTGAAGAGTTCTTTATAGGTTGCTTTTTTGCCGTACATCAATATTCCTACCCTGTATATTTTTGCAGCCAACCATATCACTCCTAAATTAGTAATAAAAAGCAAACTCAAAGAAATTAGTAACTCGTACCATGGCACCCCAAAAGGGATTCGCATTAACATCACTATTGGTGAAGTAAGCGGGATCATGGAAAAAATGGTGGAAATATTTCCGTGGGGATTTTCAATAACCGCAAAGAAACCAACATAAATCCCCAGCATCAACGGTAAAATAACCGGAAACATAAACTGCTGCGTATCGGTTTCGCTATCAACGGCCGCTCCAATAGCTGCATAAATAGAACTGTATAAAAAATATCCTCCCAGGAAATATATCACGAAAAAGATAAATAAACTCAATAAGGGTAAATTGTAAACATCAGTCAGGAACAGACTCAAATCTGTGGTAGCCATCTGGTCCATCATTTCCATCTGTTCTTTCTGAGAGCTTAAAAAATCAACTCCCAGTGAAAAACTGGTAATCCATAACAAGATCACCCCCAGAACCACCCAGATGCTGAATTGCGTTAGCCCTGCCAGCGAGGTGCCTAAAACCTTGCCCAGCATAAGATGTATTGGTTTT
>DATISX010000176.1:0-4474 GCA_035468275.1 Salegentibacter sp. | reverse complement strand
AATTCTAAACTTGTTACATTTTGAAATGAAAATCTAACTTCCGGCAAATTCCGGACTTGGTTTTACCTTGTTCCAAACCTTAATTTTATCGTCTTTTGAAATGCCATTTTTCACTTCTACCTGAATTCCATCACTAATTCCCAATTCCAAATCCCTTCTTTCAAATTCCTGGTCCCCGGTTTCTACCTCCACAAAAGGTTCCTGAGTTTTTGGATCAAATTGAACCAGCGCTTCCTTAATAGACAAAACCTCATCTGCACGATCTAAAATAATAGACGCATTTGCACTTAGCCCGGCGCGAATAAAAGTAGTATCGGCTTTATCTAAAGCCCCTTTTATTTCAAACTGAATCGCTCCATTTTCATCTACTCCTTTAGGCGCTATGTAATCTAAAATCGCATTAAAAGTTTTGTTCTCTATTGCACCAACAGTTACTTCAAGCGGCAAATCTTCTTTAATTTTTCCAACTTCGCTTTCGTCTACTTTTCCTTCAAAAATCATTTCGTTTACATCGGCAAGAGTTGCTAAAGTGGTTCCATCGTTAAAATTATTACTTTCTATAACCTGATTACCAACCCGCACCGGAACATCTAAAACCATCCCATCTACCGTAGATCGAATAAGCGTATTGGCTGCACTCCCAATTCCGCTGGTGGTTCCTGTTTGGACGATTTCGAAATTTTGCTCAGCTGAGCGGAAATTCTGCTGCATTCTTTTATAATTGGTTTCAGCATTATCAAAATCATTTTGAGAGATCACTCCTTTTTCAAATAAGGCTTTTTGTCTTTCAAAGGTTTTCTGTTCATTTTCTAAATTGATTCTAGCCGTAGCTACAGCATCTTTAGCGCTTTGTAATGAATTCACATTTGGGATTACCCGAATTTTTGCGATAAGATCTCCTGCCTTAACTCTTTCTCCCGCTTCTATATATATTTCATCTATAATTCCGGAAATATTTGGTTTTATGAGCACTTCTTCTTTCGGAACAATATTTCCCGTTGCCACCGTTTTCTTGATGATAGTTTCTATTGAAGCCTGCTCGGTTTCATAAACCGTTGGATCCTCCTGATTCTTCTGAAACAAATAGTATAAAGCGCCTACAAAAACTACGGCGATCAATACTAAAATAGAGATGGTTACTGTTTTTTTCATTTTTTGATTGTATTTGTCTTCTTTACTTTTTTCTTGTTATTCGGTTCTAAGGGCATCCACAGGTTTGATTTTAATCGCATTCTGCGCAGGAATTAGCCCCGCCAATAATCCTGAACCCACTAATATCATCAAGGCAGTAATTACAACCCCAAGGTCTACACTCGGGTTGGCAAACATCATTTCTGAAGTATCCATTCCGCTTAGAGCATAATTGATTGCTGCGATAATTCCTGTGGCGAAAATAATCCCCGCCATTCCTGAGATAATGGTAAGGAAAATAGATTCCATTAAAATTTGCCCTCTTATAGACCAGGGCGTAGCGCCCAGAGCGCGTCTTACTCCAATTTCGTTGGTTCTTTCTTTAACCACGATTAGCATAATATTACTGATGCCAATAATACCTGACAGCAATACCAAAATCCCTACAAAATAGGCCACTGCTTTTAGTGCCACGAACAAGCCGTTTATCTTGTTGAATTCTTCATAAAGATCAAAATTACCCACAGCCCTGTCATCTTCCGGATGTATGGAATGCCTGCTCTTTATAAGATCCAGAATTCTTGATTTTAAACTGGTGATAGAATTTTCATCATGGGCAGTTATCGCCATCCAACCTACGGTATCTCCCATATTGAAAGCCTGGGAAAATGCGGTAAATGGAACATAGATTTCTTTCTGGGCTTCTTCAGCATTTCCGCCACCACCGCCTTTTTTCTTGTATGTGCCAATAACCATGAAGTTGACGCCGTTTATTTTGAGATAAGTACCTAAAACGTCTTCATCTTTTTCATAAAGTTCACGTCTTACACCTTCACCTATAATTGCGACTTTTCGTTTATCCTGAATATCCAGATAGTTAATAAACCTTCCGGAAGTCACATCCATAGGTTCCTGCTGAATGATCTCTGGATAATCTCCATAAACATTGAATGCCCCTGTTTGCAGCCCACGCACCACGTTGTTATTTCCTCCGAAGCCACCTAACTGATTTCGAGGAGAAATAAACCGAAGTCCGGGTACATTTTCCCGTAAAGCTTCAACATCGGAAGTTTTAAAATTATAACGCCGGCCCTTAGGCAATCCTTTATACGCTTTAGATGGAGTTTGCGTCCACATAAACATTGAATTGGTTGCAATACCACCAAAACCCTGCTTTACACCATTTTCGAGACCTTTTCCGGCAGCCAGTAAAATAACCAGGATAAAAATCCCCCACATTACCCCAAAAGCAGTGAGTAAGGTTCTAAACCAGTTAGCAGTTAATGCTTCAATTATTTCGCTCCATTTATCCCTGCTAAACATATTATTCGTCTCTTAATGCTACAATGGGTTTAATTCTCGCGGCTCTCCAGGCAGGGAAAAATCCGGCGATTGCGCCTGCAAGTACCAAAATAAAAACGGTGGTAAGTGCTACGTTAAAATCAACGGCAGGATTGGAGATATACTGTGTTTCTATAAGCGGACCAACAAATTCCAATAACAACAAACTTGCAATTAAACCTATGAATCCTGCAATTGCGGTTACAAAAATAGACTCGTGCAAAACCATTCCTACAATAGAAAGGGGTTCTGCCCCGAGTGCTTTCCGTATTCCTATTTCCCGGGTTCTTTCTTTTACAATAATGAGCATAATATTACTTACGCCAACTACTCCGGCGATAATGGTACAAATACCCACGCCCCAAAAGAAGAATTTTATCATATCCATAAGGTCGAAGAAGCGTTTGGCATTTTCCAGGGAGTTATTTATGCTAACTGCGCTTTCATCATCGGGAGCTATAGTATGCGTTTCTTTAAGCTGACTTTCAATATCTGCTGAAAAACGATTGGAAGCCGCTAGCGCAGCTTCAAAATTTTCTTCAGGCTCTAAAGTAAAGGCCATATTAGCAATATTATTCCCTCCTCCAAAAACACGTTGAGCAGTGGAAATAGGCATAAAAACCCGGCTTTCTTCCCTTTCCCCACCGGGGTCTGTGAAAACACCTATTACTTTAAAATTTACTCCGGAGATCTGAACGTATTGCCCAATTGGGTCTTTTTCATCTTTAAAAAGATCATTCCGTACCTTATTCCCCACAACCACCACTTTCTCGAAATTCTCGTGGTCTTTATAATTTACAAAGCGGCCCTCTATCATACCGCTGTTTTCCAGGAACTGATAATCAGAATAAACGCCTTCCACACGATAAGAACCAGACTCTTTTTCGTAATTCACTATCCCGTTCCAAATGCGATAAATGGAAGATTTGTATTCCAGATCATCCTGGTATTTTAAAGCCGTGTAGTTGAAGTCTTCATTTTTCATCTGAATTCTTCTCCCGGGATTTAAACCTTTATATTCTTTAGAAGTAACGCCCGTATAGACGTACATAATGTTAGCCGCATCTCTTTCAAATTCCTGTGAAATACCATTTCGCATTCCTTCACCAATTCCCAGAAGAACCACCAAAATAAAAATTCCCGAAGCTACCGAAAGCCCGGTTAAAAATGTTCGTAATTTATTTTTACGAATCGTATCAAATATTTCTTCCCAACGCTCTAATTCAAACATTTTCCTGCGCTCTAATCTGATTAACCTGGGTATCCTGAATTATTCTACCGTCTTTTAAATTGACAATTCTCTTTGTCATTGCAGCAATATCAGGTTCGTGGGTTACTACAAGTATGGTTCGGCCTTCATCGTTTATTTCCTGAATTAAATTCATAACATCATAAGATGTTTTTGAATCTAATGCTCCGGTAGGTTCATCGGCTAAAAGCACTTTTGGATCGCTGGCAAGTGCTCTAGCGATAGCAACCCTTTGTTTTTGCCCTCCGGAAAGTTCATTTGGTAAATGTCCTGCCCAATCGGCCAGGCCAACTTTTTCCAGATAACTCATTGCTTTATCAATGCGTTCCCCACGCTTAATTCCCTGGTAATACAGTGGAAGCGCTACATTATCTAATGCATTTTTATAAGAAATGAGATTGAAAGATTGAAAAATGAAACCCAGAAATTTGTTACGATAACGGGCCGCTATTTTTTCATTTAGATTTTTAATAGGAACCCCATCAAGGGTGTAAGAACCTTCATCGGCTTCATCGAGCATCCCGAGAATGTTCAGCAAGGTAGATTTTCCGGAACCTGAAGATCCCATGATAGAAACGAGTTCTCCTTCAGCAACGCTAAAATTAATTCCTATTAAAACGTGTAGCGAATTACTACCCATTTTATAGGATTTATGAAGATCTTTAATTTCTATCATCGCAGTGAAATTACAGGTTGCTAACTTTTATTGAAAAGGCTCACCCATAAGACTCTGCGAAAGAGAAAAAGTTACAT
>DATISX010000175.1:0-12549 GCA_035468275.1 Salegentibacter sp. | reverse complement strand
GGAATTCGAATCTTTTTATTCGGGAACTCTATTGAAAATAGGTATTCAGGAAGGAGAAACTGCTAAAGTTGATAGCCTTTTAGCTATTATTGGACCGGAAGGCACGGATGTTTCAGGAATTTCGGGCGGAAGTGATTCTGCAAAATCTTCGACCGAGAAAAAAGAAAAACCAGAAGAGAAAAAAGAGGAGAAAACCTCAGAAACGTCTTCTGAAAAATCTGAAGATAAAAAGTCTTCAGGAAGAATATTTGTTTCCCCGCGTGCCAAAAAAATGGCCGAGGATAAAGGCATAGACCTTTCTGATGTTAAAGGAAGCGGAGAAAACGGACGTATTGTAAAACGTGATATCGAAGACTTCAAACCTTCAGAAAAACCCGCAAAAACTGAGGCTCCGGCCGAGAAGAAATCGGCGGAAGTACAGGCTTACATGCCTGCAGGAGAAGAAAGTTTTGAGGAGATCAAAAATTCTCAAATGCGTAAGGTTATCGCCAAACGTCTTGGTGAATCGAAATTTACCGCGCCTCATTATTATCTGACTATCGAGGTAGACATGGCAAACGCAATGGCTTCCCGTAAACAGATTAATGACATCCCTGATGTTAAGGTTAGTTTTAACGATATGGTAATTAAAGCGAGTGCAATGGCCTTGCGTAAACACCCAAGGGTAAATAGCCAGTGGACGGGCGAATCTACAAAGATCGCTAAGCACATTCACATGGGTGTAGCTGTGGCTGTAGAGGAAGGTCTTGTGGTTCCTGTTCTTCAGTTTGCCGATCAAATGTCGCTAACTCAAATTGGTGGTAATGTAAAATCACTTGCAGGAAAAGCCCGTGATAAAAAACTTCAGCCAAAAGAGATGGAGGGAAGCACTTTTACCGTTTCCAACCTTGGAATGTTTGGAATCGTAGAATTTACCAGTATTATCAATCAGCCTAACTCGGCAATTCTTTCGGTGGGAACCATCGTGGAAAAACCGGTTGTAAGAGATGGTCAGATAGTCGTTGGGAATACTATGAAATTAACGCTTGCATGTGACCACCGCACAGTAGATGGTGCTACCGGAGCAGCGTTTTTACAAACTCTTAAAACTTATTTGGAAAATCCGGTGACTATGCTGGCCTAAAAGCATGTACATCGTATTCTATAAACTTAAAATCCCGCTTAATTGCGGGATTTTTTTATCTTTAGCAATATGAGAAAATTTTCACTTTTTACAGTTTTATTATCGAGCTTCCTAACCTTCGGTTGCCAGGAAATATCCAAAACTGCCAGTACCGAACAGCAGCCTGAAACAAAACAAATAACTGAGGATTCTGTTGAATCTCTATTGAAATATTTGGCTTCTGATGAATTGAAGGGGCGGGAAACCGGCACAGATGGGATTCTCCTGGCTGCCCGAAAAATTGAGTCAATCTTTGCCGATCACGGCGTACAACCCTATTATGAGACCTATCGCGATTCCTTTCAAATTGAAGATCGGCATGCTTTTAATGTAGTGGGTTTTGTAAAAGGAACCGATCCTGTTTTAAAAGATGAAATCATCATTATTGGAGCGCATTATGACCATGTTGGAGAAGGCAAAGAGGTGAATGGTGATGTGATCGCTAATGGTGCAAACGATAATGCTGCGGGAACAGTCGCGGTTGTGGAGCTGGCTAAACATTTTGCTGAAATTAAAGACAACAAAAGAAGTTTGATGTTTATGCTTTTTTCTGCGGAAGAAATGGGGCTTCAAGGCTCTAAATATTCGGCAGAAAAGATGAAGGAAGAAGCTATTGATCTATATGCCGTGCTTAATTTTGAAATGATAGGTGTGCCCATGGAGGATAAGGATTATCTCGCTTATGTAACCGGCTACGAAAATTCTAACCTCGCCGAAAAATTCAATGAATATTCTTCCGAGGAGGTATTGGGATATCTTCCGCAGGCAAAGGAATACAATTTATTTAAACGAAGCGATAATTACCCGTTTTACCAGGAATTTAATATTCCTTCACAGACTATTAGCACCTTTGATTTCACCAATTATGACTATTACCATCATGTTTCAGATGAAGCCGAAGAGCTGGATTTTGAGCATATGAAAAATATAATTGAATCGGTGAAACCCGGAATTCATCAAATGGCTAATACAGATGAAAAAGAGATTAAATTAAACTAAGAATGAAACAGGTTGTAATTACAGGGACGAGCAGAGGAATAGGATTTGAACTGGTAAAGCTCTTTGCTGAAGCCGGGCACCAGGTTTTGGCCTTATCAAGAAACGAAAAGCCTGTACAAAGCCTTAAACTTAAAAATGTGCACACCTTTTCCTGCGATATTGCTGATCCTTCCCATTTAGAAAAGGTAGCAGCGTATTTAAAGAACACGGCTGTTGAGGTAGATATCCTGATAAACAATGCAGGAGCATTAATCAATAAACCTTTTGGTGACATTAAACTGGAAGAATTTGAAAATATCTATAAAACAAATGTAATGGGTGTGGTAGGTCTCACCCAAACTATACTGCCGTTTTTTCACCGGAATTCCCACGTTGTGAATATAAGTACAATGGGAGGTGTTCAGGGGAGTATGAAATTTCCGGGACTTTCAGCTTATAGTTCCAGCAAGGCCGCAGTAATTACTTTAACTGAATTGCTTGCCGAGGAATTTAAGGAAACCGGACCTTCATTTAATGTGCTTGCCCTGGGCGCAGTACAAACCGAAATGCTTGAAGAAGCATTTCCCGGTTATAAGGCACCGCTTTCAGCTAAAGAAATGGCCGCGTATATTTTGGATTTCAGTTTAACTGGTAATCGCTATTATAATGGGAAACTATTACAGGTTTCTAATAGTACTCCCTAAGATTTAATGAAGCAGATTCTTGAAAAATATTTGCCCGATCACTCCATTCCCGGTGCGTTTAGTCTCATTAGTGAGAATAATGTGCATTTAAAAATAGTGAATGAGCGTAAAACCCGTCACGGAGATTACAGGCGACTGCCAAATGGATCTCAGCAAATAACGGTGAATGCTAATTTGAACAAATACCGTTTTCTTATAACGCTGGTACATGAAATAGCTCATCTATTAGCATTTGAAAGACATGGTAGGAATATTAAACCTCATGGAGTAGAATGGAAGTCTACTTTCCGAGAGTTAATGTTGCCTTTTATCAGGCCGGAAATATTTCCTCACAGTCTTTTGCCGGTTTTAGCGGGACATTTTCGAAATCCCAGGGCCAGCAGTGATACGGATGCCCGACTTGCAGTGGCATTAAAAAGTTTTGATCCGGAAAACGATAAAAATTATATTTTTGAAATTCCAAGTGGAGGGATCTTCAGGATCTATAATGGGAAAACCTTTAAAAAAGGACCGAGGCGCATTAAAAGGTATGAATGCCTGGAAATTAATACCGGAAGGATCTACCTGTTTCAACCTAACGCTGAAGTTGAATTTTTAAAAGCCTGAAATATGAAAAACAGTAACTATTATGCAATCCTTATGGCCGGGGGAGTAGGTTCCCGTTTCTGGCCGGCAAGTACTCAGGCAAACCCAAAGCAGTTTCAGGACATTCTGGGTTCGGGAAAAAGCCTTATTCAAGTAACTTTTGCGAGGCTTACCAAAATTATTCCATCAGAAAATATTTACATACTTACCCATAAAGATTATATCCGGCTGGTTAAAGAACACCTGCCGCAAGTGAAAGAAGAACAGATTGTTCCCGAGCCGGCGATGCGTAATACGGCCCCAAGTATTTTACTGGGTGCTCTTAAAATCAGGAAAAAAAATAAAGATGCGCTTATTCTGGTAGCGCCAAGCGACCACTGGATTGATGACGACGAAGAATTTTCTAAAAATGTAGAATCGGGGTTCGAAGCTGTTTCAGAAGACGACAAACTTATTACTCTGGGGATTAATCCTGCTTATCCCAATACCGGTTATGGTTATATAAAGTATAATCCCAAGGAAAAAACTAAATTGTCTAAAGTTGAAAATTTCACTGAAAAGCCTGGTTTTAAGAAAGCAGAGCAGTTTCTGAAAAGCGGAAATTATCTCTGGAATGCCGGCATTTTTATATGGAGTGCCACTTTTATTATTCAGTCCTTTGAGAAATATCTTCCTGAGATGTATCGGTTGTTCCAAAAAGGCGATGATCTTTGGAATACTGATGAAGAAACAGCCTTCCTCGAAAATAATTATGCTTTAGCTGATAATATCTCTATAGATTACGGAATCCTGGAGCGCTCTGATAGCGTGTTTGTGATTCCGGTGGATTTTAAATGGAATGACCTGGGAACCTGGAAAAGTTTGGAGAGAGAGTTGCCGCAGGATGAATTCCAAAATACAGTAGTTAATTCCAGGCTACTGCCCATAGATTCTTCAGGGAATATAATAAGCACCGAAAGCGGAAAAGTGGTGGTTTTAGAAGGAATCACCGATTATATAATTGTGGAAACCGCTGAGGTTTTACTTCTGCTACCAAAAGATAAAGAACAATCAATTAAAGAGCTTCGGGAGAAAGTCCGGGAGCGTTTTGGAAATAATTTAGGCTGATTTTATGGAAAGCAATCAACCCGGGCAAGGCTCTGCTGCAAATGATGAAAAAAATGTAACCGAATTGCGTAAGAATGCGCATGGTTTCTTTGCCAATTTAAAGATCTTTTTTAAAGATCTCCTTGAAATCGGGGACGATACCGACAGGGAATCTACCGTTGAAGCCGTTAAAAAGGATATTTCCTTTAAAGGCCATAACGCCTGGATTCTAATTTTTTCCATTTTTGTAGCTTCGGTTGGTCTTAACGTGAGCAGTACGGCAGTAGTGATAGGAGCGATGTTGATCTCGCCTTTAATGGGACCAATTGTGGGCGTTGGAATGTCGATTGCTATAAATGATGTTGTTACCCTTCGTAAGTCTTTTGTTAACCTGGGCGTAATGATTGGTTTGAGTGTGCTCACAGCTTATATCTACTTTCTTATTTCGCCAGTGAAAGAGGAAACTCCTGAGCTTATCGCACGTACCTATCCTACCATTCTGGATGTTTTAGTAGCTATATTCGGGGGTCTGGCCCTTATTGTTGCAAAAACCAAAAAAGGCACCATTGCCAGTGTGATTCTTGGGGTCGCGATTGCTACAGCCCTTATGCCGCCATTGTGTACCGTAGGATATGGTCTTGCCATTGGCAATTGGTCTTATGCCGGTGGAGCTTTATATCTATTTTCCATAAATGCAGTTTTCATAGCGCTATCCACCTATGTTGTGACTAAACTTTTAGGTTTCCCGCTGGTTAAATATGCGAATAGCCGTAAGCGCAGGCGCACTGCCCAAATTGCGTCAACTATTGCGATTATTGTAATGATTCCCAGTGTCATTCTTTTTGCTAATCTTCTTCAGAAGCAATTATTTGAATCCAAATCCAGAGAATTTATCAATGATGTAGTTCGTTATAGTGGAACTGAAACCATAAAATATACTCATAATTATCAAAACAGAACTATTGATGTATATCTTATTGGGCAGCGAGTGCCACAAGGAACAATTGATACATGGAAGGAACAATTGAACAGCGTGGAAGCACTCAAAGAATCTGAATTAATCGTTCACCAGGGAGAAAGAGGTGGAGACATTAACGAGCTAAGCAGCCAGGTAAGAAGTGGAATCCTGGAGGATCTTTATGTGCGCAATCAGGAGATCATTGAAGACAAGGATGCGCGTATTTCTCTTTTGGAAAATGAACTCAGTAAATACAGAGGTGATAATTTTTCGTTTCCTGATCTCAGTAAGGAAATAAAAATAAACTACAATGATATTCAGGAACTTGGATACTCTAACCTTATTTCTACCAATTTTGATAAGACAGATACTATTCCAACATTTACCGTTACCTGGGATCCGAAAGTCCCGGTATCAAGAAGAAATATGGAAAAGGCGAAATTTGAATCCTGGTTAAAAGTAAGGTTGAAACTGGATACCCTGGCGGTAAAAACAGTGAATTAAAGTCCCTTTAATTGTGCGGTACGAACCTTTTTAAATAAGTTGGATGAGTAAATGAAATTGGTTACAGTTTCATCGTCGGTTTGGAAAACCTCATCTTTATTTCCTTTCCAGGCTAATACCCCATCCTTTAAAAAGGCAATATTTTCCCCAATTTCGAGCACCGAATTCATATCATGAGTAATAATAACCGTTGTGATATCGTATTCTCTTGTGATTTCCTGAATTAGATTATCTATAACCGTGGCCGTTTCGGGATCAAGACCGGAGTTTGGTTCGTCACAAAATAAATATTTGGGACGGTTTACAATTGCCCGGGCAATGGAAACACGTTTCTGCATCCCTCCACTAATTTCTGAAGGGTATTTTTTTTCACTTCCATCAAGGTTCACGCGCTTCAGTACCTCGTTAACCCGCTCCATTAACTTGTTCCTGCTTTGTTTAGTGAACATCCGTAAAGGAAAAAGAACATTCTCCTCAACTGTCATGGAATCGAATAGAGCACCTCCCTGAAAAACCATCCCAATTTGCTTACTGAGATCTTTTTTCTCGTCTTCGGTGAATTCTGAATAAGGCTTTCCATCGTATTCAATTACTCCTTTATCGGGAAGGAAAAGACCCAGCATACATTTAAGCAATACACTTTTACCTGAGCCCGATTGGCCAATGATCAAATTGGTTTTTCCACGTTCGAAGACAAAGTCAATACCTTTCAAAACTTCTTCCCCATCAAATGCTTTATGAATATTTTTTACTTCTATCATCGCCTAACTTAATAATAACTGGGTTACAAGATAATTGGTTACAATAAGTACCACACTGGTCCAAACAAAAGAAGTGGTACTTGCCTGCCCTACCTCTAAGGCTCCGCCTTTCATATAATAACCGTGATATGCCGGCACTGTGGCTAGAATGAAAGCAAATAAAAAGGTTTTTACAAAGGCATAAGTGAGATGAAAGGGATCAAAATCATCCTGAAGACCTTGCACGAAGTCTTCGGGAGCTACAAAGCCTCCAAAAACTGCTGCAACATAGGCCCCGATGATTCCAAGAAACATTGAAATGGCGATTACAAAGGGATAAGTGAGCATTGCGATCACTTTCGGGAAAATAAGATAATTCAAAGAGTTTATTCCCATTACTTCCAGGGCGTCTATTTGCTCGGTAACGTTCATAGAACCAATACTGGAAGTAATATAAGAACCCACCTTCCCCGCCATGATTATCGAGATGAAAGTTGGGGAAAACTCCAGAATCACCGACTGCCTTGCGGCATAGGCTATAAGTGTTTTCGGGATTAATGGATTTGTGAGATTGAGAGCCGTTTGAATTGCTACTACACCACCAATGAAAAAAGAAAGGAAAGCAACGATTCCGATAGAGCTTATAATAAGATCATCTATCTCCTTAAAAATAAGATCTTTTAGCACCGACCTTTTGGTCATTCGGCCAAAGACCCCTTTCAGCATTAAAAAATATTCTCCAATGGAGTGCAAATAGTTCATTCACCAATTTTTGTAAAGCTAAAATACTAAAAAATCAGTCCAAAGTATTTAACGTAGAATTAAACTTTAGTCATTGCTTTTAAATTATTGAAGGCGATAACGCTGATATTTAAAATAATTTGCTGCGCATCTTTTTCCATCGCAGTTTTCTGATAAATCGCCCTTCTTCTTCATTTACCAGAAATGGCTTCTTTTCTTCTTTTGCCTTGAAATAACCTTGCAAATAATCACTGAAAAACGAAAGTTTCCCCTTCTTTAAAGCGAGTTTCCCTGAAGCTATCAAACTGATTAAAAGTCCATAGCGGAGGCGGTAAAAGGACTCTCCCTGCTTGAAATTGGAGGTTTTAGGATAGTTCTTACCTGTTGGTTTCAGGTGTTTTACCAATAAACTCTTGTCGGTTTTTATAATCCATCCATGATACTGGGCAAGAAGTTCATCTACAGTGTCCCAGCCCATTTCAGTTTTTAAACCGCCAATCGCCTCGAAACAATCTTTTTTGTAGGCTTTTAATGCTCCCCTTATATGGTCCTTTCCGGTAAGATTCTCCAGCACCCAGGAATCGTTTTTCAGAATACTACAAAATCCGCCTGCCATCCCAACGGCCGGCTTTTTAAAGTGAAAAGCGAGTTTTTCTAAATAATTTTCAGGAAAAATGAGGTCTGCGTCGAATTTGCAAATTATATCATAGTTCTCATCAAGGGATTTCAGGCCCAATTTGAAGGCTTTAACCACCTTGGCGCCGGGTTCATGGGGATCTTGTTTCAAATTGCTGACCAAACTGATTTCCGGGTGCTCTTCTGAAAATTTCTGAACAATTTCTGCAGTAGCATCTGTTGAGCCATCATTTACTACAACGATCTTTTTCGCCGGGAGGCTTTGCGCCATTAAGGATTGCAATGTTTCCCCGATAAATTCGGCTTCATTATGCGCCGGAATGACGATGTAGAATTTCAACAAAAAAGAACTTTAATACTGATATGTGATGGCGTTAATGTTCATCCCTGCACCCACACTGGCAAAAATTATTACATCACCTTTCTCAAGTTTCTGATCTGCTATTTTTCCTTTCCGTACAAGATCGAAAAGCGTAGGTACCGTGGCCACACTGCTATTCCCTAATTCCTGAATGGTCATAGGCATTACGTGATCTGGAACCGGTTGTTTATACATTCTGTAAAAACGCTTAATGATGGCATCATCCATCTTTTCATTAGCCTGATGAATAAATATCTTTTTTAGGTCCTTTATGTCCTTTCCGCTTTTTTCAAGACAGGATTTCATTGCCGCCGGAACATGACTCAATGCGAATTCATAGATCTTGCGTCCATTCATTTTAATATATCTGATATCATCAGGAGCACCGGTATTATTGGATTTTCCGAAGAAAATATAATTAGCCTCACTAAAACTATGTGTAGCCGATTCGTGGGAAAGAATCCCACCTTCTTCTTCGGTGGCTTCTAAAACTGCTGCACCGGCTCCATCCGAAAAGATCATTGAGTCGCGGTCGTGACGATCTACCACCCGGGATAAAGCTTCTGCACCAATTACCAAACATTTTTTAGCCATCCCGGCTTTTATAAAGGCCTGTGCCTGAATCATTCCTTCTATCCAGCCAGGACATCCGAAAAGAACATCATAACAAACACACTTAGGGTTTTTTATGCGCAAATGATATTTAACCCTTGTCGCCAGACTGGGTACGGTATCGCTTTGAAGATTTTTCGCCTTTACATCTCCATAGTTGTGAGCCACGATTATGTAATCTAAAGTTTCAGGATCTGTTTTGGCATCTTCCAAGGCCCTTTGGGCGGCAAGCATAGCAATATCTGAAGTGTTGAGATTGTCCTCTACATAACGTCTTTCCTCAATTCCGGTTATTGCTTTGAATTTTTCTATAGTGGTTTTATTGTCATGCGGAAATCCCGAACCATCGGTATTTAAAAATTCGTGCTCTTGAAAATCGGCATTTTTGGTGATTATATTAGGAATATAACTTCCTGTGCCGCTTATTTTTATATTCATATATCCGGGGCTTTTCGGTTTAAGAACTAAATTAACAAAATGATCTGTAAAAGATATCTATTAGGAATTTAAATTACTAATTAAGACGATAAATTAAGGCGAAACTTTCGTTCCGCCTTGTTATTATGCTTCAGCGTATTCCTCGGTTGGGGGACAGGAACACATTAAATTTCTGTCACCAAAGGCTTCGTCCACCCTTCTTACACTCGGCCAGAATTTATTATCGGCGATGTAATCAAGCGGGAATGCTGCTTTCTGTCTGGAATATGAGAAATTCCACGTATCTGAAGTCAGCATCGCTGCCGTATGCGGCGCATTTTTCAATACATTATCGCTATCAGCTTCGGAAGTTTCTTCAATTTCCTTTCTTATGGAGATCAAAGCGTCACAGAACCTGTCCAATTCTGCCTTGCTTTCGCTTTCCGTAGGCTCGATCATTAAAGTTCCTGCTACAGGGAAAGAAACAGTAGGCGAGTGGAAACCGTAATCGATCAGACGCTTTGCGATATCTGTTACTTCAATACCCTTAGCTTTAAAAGGTCTGCAGTCTACGATCATCTCGTGAGCCGCTCTTCCTCTTTCTCCTGAATATAGGGTTTTAAAATACTCGTTCAATCTTTCTTTTACGTAATTGGCATTCAGAATAGCATATTCTGTGGCTTTCTGTAGGCCTTTGCTTCCCAGCATTTTGATATAGCCGTAAGAGATCAAACAAACCAGAGAAGATCCCCAGGGAGCTGAAGATATTGCACCGATGGCATTTTCTCCTCCGGTCTTTATCACCGGATTTCCGGGCAAAAATGGTTTTAATTGTTCGGCTACGCAAATAGGTCCAACTCCGGGACCACCACCACCATGAGGGATGGCGAAGGTTTTGTGTAAATTAAGGTGACAAACATCAGCGCCAATAACCCCTGGGTTGGTTAGACCAACCTGAGCGTTCATATTGGCTCCGTCCATATAAACCTGTCCACCGTTATCGTGAATAATTTTAGTGATCTCGCGAATAGCCGATTCAAATACCCCATGTGTAGAAGGATAGGTAACCATGAGGGCTGCAAGATTATCCTTGTGCTTCAGGGCTTTTTCTCTAAGATCGTCTACATCAATATTCCCATTATCTGATGCCTTGGTTACAATTACTTCCATCCCGGCCATCACTGCTGATGCAGGATTGGTTCCGTGTGCCGAAGAGGGAATAAGACAGATGTTTCTGTGTCCTTCTCCGCGTGATTCGTGGTAAGCTCTAATTACCATCAAACCTGCATATTCTCCTTGTGCCCCCGAATTTGGCTGTAAGGAGGTCGCTGAAAATCCGGTAATCTCGTTTAATTGTTTCTCTAATTCGTGTAGTACGAAATGATAACCAGCTGCCTGATCCACGGGAACAAATGGGTGAATATTTCCCCATTGCGGATTGCTGAGCGGAAGCATTTCTGAAGCTGCATTCAGTTTCATGGTGCAGGACCCAAGGGAGATCATCGAATGATTCAGCGAAAGATCTTTGCGTTCCAGCTTTTTGATGTAACGCATCAATTCGGTTTCAGAATGATAAAGGTTAAAAACATCGTGAGTAAGGAAATCGGTTTTGCGTTTTAATTCAGCCGGGATTTTTTCTTCTGCTGAAAGTTCTACCACAGTAGATATTTCTTTAGCAGCAAGTTGGGCAAACACTGAAATAATATTATTCAAATCTTCAAGATTTGTTGTTTCATTCAGCGAGATAAGAACGGTATCGGCATCCGGATAATAGAAGTTTATTTCTTTCTTCTCAGCGATCTCTTTAATACTATCGGCATTAGCCTTGATCTGTAGCGTGTCGAAGTAAGCTGAATTTACCTGATCAAATCCTAGTTCCTTTAATTCTTTCTCCAGGCTAACAGCCGAAGCATGAACCGTATTGGCTATATATTTTAATCCTTCAGGCCCGTGGTAAACTGCGTACATTCCTGCCATAACAGCAAGCAATACCTGAGCGGTACAGATATTTGAAGTTGCCTTATCGCGTTTGATATGTTGCTCACGGGTTTGCAGAGCCATTCGTAAGGCCTGGTTGCCATCCACATCTTTTGTTACCCCAATAATCCTTCCGGGGATGTTTCTTTTGTATTCTTCTTTGGTGGCGAAAAAAGCCGCGTGAGGCCCGCCATACCCAAGAGGAATTCCGAAACGCTGGGTAGTACCAACTACAACATCAACTCCTAATTCTCCAGGAGCCTGCAGTTTTACGAGGCTAAGAATATCGGCTGCAACTGCAGTTTTTATTCCTGCATCCTGGCATTTTGAGAAAAATTCGCCGTAATTGAATACTTGTCCTGATTTTCCGGGGTATTGAACAAGAACCCCAAAATATTCTTCCGAAAAGCCAAATTCTTCATGATTCCCCACCACGATTTCTATTCCAAGTGGGGTAGCCCGGGTTTCGATTAATGAAATGCTTTGTGGTAAAACTTCTTCAGAAACAAAGAATTTATTTACGTTGTTCTTTTTCTGGTTGCGATCCCTTAAGGCGTATAAAAGTGAAATTGCTTCAGCTGCCGCGGTAGATTCGTCCAGTAGGGAAGCATTAGCGAGTTCCATGCCGGTAAGATCACTAACCATGGTTTGAAAATTCAGCAGAGCTTCTAGTCTTCCCTGGGCAATCTCTGCCTGGTAGGGAGTGTAGGCCGTATACCAACCCGGGTTTTCCAAAATATTTCTCTGGATTACAGCCGGTAAAATAGACTGATGATAACCAAGGCCTATGTAACTCTTAAAAACTTTGTTCTTTGCGGAAAGCTTACCAATGTGCTCGGCATATTGGTGTTCACTCAACGCTGGAGGAAGGTTTAAAGGAGATTTTAAGCGGATATCATCCGGAATGGTTTCGTATATTAATTGATCGAGTGAATCTACGCCTATGGTTTGAAGCATCTCCTGTAGATTGCTTTCTTTAGGGCCTATATGACGTAGTGCAAAAGAATCTGTTCTCATTAAAATAAAGTTGTGTTTTGTCTTGCGAAATTACGGATTTTAAACGTAAATTTTTAAAATTTAAAGTTGAG
>DATISX010000174.1:0-5707 GCA_035468275.1 Salegentibacter sp. | reverse complement strand
ACTTCAGGAAACCGAATCCGAGTTAATGGATAATGATAAGGTTTTCAAAAAGAAGATAATAAAAGAAAACCCCGATTCTTTTGTATCTGCGATGATCCTTCTGGACATGGTTAATATGAAAACTGTTCCGGTTGGAGAAATCAAGGAACTTTATGCTGAACTTGGAGAGAGTGTAAAACAAACTTCCCTTGCAAAAGCGCTTAAGGAAAAGCTGGACAAGGAAAATGCTGTAGCCATTGGCAGTAAGGCACCTAATTTCACGGCTCCTACCCCGGAAGGAGAGAATCTTTCCCTGGATGATATCAAAGGAAAAGTTACTTTGATAGATTTTTGGGCTGCCTGGTGTAAACCCTGCCGGGTTGAAAACCCCAATATTGTTAAGATCTACGAAAAATACCACGACCAGGGCCTCGAGGTCATAGGAGTTTCTTTAGATCGTCCCGGCCAGCGAGATAAATGGCTTAAGGCTATTGAAGATGATAAACTACCCTGGCACCAGGTTTCCAACCTTGAATTCTGGAATGAACCGGTAGCACAGCAATATGGAATTCGTTCCATTCCGGCTGCCTTTATTCTGGATAAAGACGGAATTATAGTAGCCCGGGATCTAAGAGGTCAGCAATTGGAAAACAAGATCGCTGAACTTTTGGCCGAAGACTAATCTTCATTCAAAATATAAAAACAAAAGCGCCCGTTGAGGCGCTTTTTTCGTTTCGTATTTATATAAGATTAATGCAGATGAAAACCTACATTAACCTGAACACTTATCTCCATTTCCCCGGGAGAAATAGTTTCCTGGGAACCACCGGATTCCTCGCTCATTTTCATATCGGCCATTCGATATACAGGCTGATAATTATTTCCTGAAGATTCAGTAATACTAAAAGCCTTGCCCACTTCCTGATTTAAAGGAGTGGCAAATTCTTCTGCTTTCTTTTTAGCAGCCAGAACAGCTTTCTTTCGGGCTTCGGTCTTATGCTTTTCAAGTTCAGAAGATTTGAATTGAATACCATTTATGCCATTCAATCCATTTTCGAGCAATCCGCTCACTATTTCTTCATATTTATCCAGGTCTTCCAGGGTGATTGAAATCGCTTGCCTGGCTACATAGGTATATGTTTTATCGTTGTAATTATATCTTTTATTCAGGTTTACATAATCGGTCTGAATGTTCTTTTCAGGAATATTCTTAGATCTAAGGTATTTCAGAATAGCATCGGCAGTCTGATCGTTTTCCTTTTTAACCGTGCCGGCATTAACGCCTTCATGTTCTATTTGAGACTTAATTACAACCTGATCCGGAACAACCTTTACGATACCTTCCCCGGAAACAAATATTCCCTGATTCGCTTTATCATCCTGGGCTTGTAAACCAATTCCAAGTAAAACAGCAATAAGTAGAAGTAGTTTTTTCATAGTATTTTAGATTATAGTTTAGTCATAAGAATCAAGAAGAGTACCAATTTAAAGTTTTCCCATCTTTTGTAGTACAAACAGGATTATGATAGGAACCGCAAGCAGGATAACCATCAGCAGATGATTCTCAAAAACCCAGGGTGCAAGAATCAGCGTTAAGATATAACCTCCCACAGCTCCACCAAAATGCGCATCATGTCCAATATTACCCAGTCTCTTCTTCATTCCGTAAATGGTATATAGAAGATAGCCAATCCCGAAGATATAAGCAGGAATAGGTATTATAAAGAACAATCCCAGCATCATATCTGGTCGAAGAAGAATCGCGGAATAGAGTACGCCCATCACCGCGCCGCTAGCTCCTACCGCACTGTAATGCGGTTCGTCTTTATGAAAAAACCAGGAGAGCAAATTACCAAGAATTAAACTCACGAGGTAAACCAATATAAAGCCTGTTGGTCCAATCCCAAAAATCACCACATTCGCAAAAAAATAGAGCGTAAGCATATTTACGAATAAATGGGTGGTATCTACATGAAGAAAACCGGAAGTGAAAACTTGATGTTTCGCGCCGCGTTTTAGATCTCCAATATTGAATTTGTATTTCTGGAAAAATGAATCATCATTAAAACCTTTAAAAGAAATAAGAACATTAATAGCAATAATGATAATGGTAACAAGGTGTAGTTCCCCCATAACTGGATTTAGTTTAATGTCAAATATACCATATATTTGCGGAAACTTATCTTATGCATCGCCTGGTTTTCTGGTTAACCTATCCCCTCCTCTGGCTTATTTCCATACTTCCTTTCAGGTTGTTTTATCTTGTTTCTGATGTGGTTTTTCTTTTGGTTTATTACCTAATTGGCTATCGAAAGAAAACGGTAAAAGAAAACCTTGATCTGGTATTTCCTGAAAAATCCCGGGAGGAAAAAAATGTGATTACTAAGAAATTCTATCGCCACATGTGCGATATTTTCCTGGAGATGATAAAGACTATTTCAATTTCTGATGAAGAATTAAAAAAGCGATTTGTTTTTACTAATCCTGAAGAATTCCAAAGAATTAAGAAACTGGATAAAAGCCTTATTGCCATGTGTGGGCATTATGCCAGTTATGAATGGATGATCGCCCTGCAATTGCACGGGGTAGATTATACAGCTTTTGGAATATATAAAAAGGTGAAAAATCCTTATTTCGATAAACTCGCCAGAGATATTCGCGGAAAATTTGACGGAGTTTTGATACCCACTGTTCAGGCAACTTCACAAATTACCGCTCTGGAAAAAGCCGGCCAACGAGGAATTTATGCAATGATTTCAGATCAATCTCCAAAACGATATAAAAAAACCCATTGGATAGATTTTATGGGAATCAAGGTTCCGGTTTTTATGGGTTCTGAAATTCTTGCAAGAAAACTGGATTTAGCAGTAATATATTTACATGTCGAAAAGGTAAAACGTGGGCATTATGCCGCCACATTGATCAATATTTGCGATAATCCACGGGAAGAACCGGAATTTGCCATTACCAGAGAATATATTAAGTTGCTGGAACGGCAGATCAAGAAGAAACCCGAATATTATTTATGGACCCATAAACGGTGGAAACACCGGAACAGGCCCATTTCTGAAGATTCTGTAGTAATAGACTAAGCGATGATCGATTTTATCTCTGCAATCATTTTCTGAGCAAGATCATCGGCTTCCTGCTGACTTTTTGCTTCTGTGTAGATTCTAATAATAGGTTCTGTATTGGATTTTCTCAGATGCACCCAGTTTTCAGAGAAATCGATCTTGACTCCGTCAACAGTTGAAACCTGCTCATTTTGGTGTCTTTTCTCCACTGCCTTCAGGATTCCATCTACATCGAGATCCGGTGTTAATTCAATTTTATTTTTACTCATAAAATAGGCCGGGTATTCTTTCCTCAATTCTGAAACTTTCTGTTTACGTTCAGCAAGAAGACTAAGGAATAAGGCCACTCCTACCAGACTATCTCTTCCGTAGTGAGATTCAGGGTAAATGATCCCGCCATTTCCTTCCCCGCCAATTACAGCCTTGGAATCTTTCATTAATTTCACCACATTAACTTCTCCTACTGCACTGGCCTGGTATTTCCCGTTATGTTTATTCGTAACATCTCTTAAGGCCCGGGAAGAAGAAAGATTGCTCACCGTGTCGCCGGGAGTTTTAGAGAGCACGTAATCGGCACAAGCAACCAAAGTGTATTCCTCGCCAAACATTTCTCCATTCTCATCAATAATAGCGAGGCGGTCAACATCAGGGTCTACTACAAATCCCAGATCTGCTTTTTCTTTAACCACAAGCCTGGAAATGTCCTGAAGATGTTCCTTTAAAGGCTCCGGGTTATGTGGAAAGTGTCCGTTTGGTTCACAGTATAATTCTACTACTTCCACGCCTAATTTCTTGAGCAAATCCGGAATCACAATTCCTCCGGTTGAATTCACGCCATCTACAACAACTTTAAAACCTGCAGCTTTTATCTTTTCAGCTTCCACAAGTTTCAACTTGAGAACTTCCTCAATATGAATATTCATATAATTTTCCTTAGGCGTGATTTTTCCCAGGGAATCAACTTCAGTAAAATTGAAATCTTCGCTTGCGGCAAGGTCGAGGATCTTTGCACCTTGTTCCCCATCCAGAAACTCCCCTTTTTCATTAAGCAGCTTTAGAGCGTTCCACTGCTTGGGGTTATGGCTGGCCGTTAGAATTATCCCGCCATCAGCCTTTTCCAAGGGCACAGCGATCTCAACGGTTGGTGTTGTTGATAGCCCAAGATCTATTACATCGATCCCGAGCCCGGAAAGAGTATTCATGGTTAATTCCTGGATCATTTTTCCTGAAATTCGGGCGTCTCTTCCCACCACTACTGTTAGTCTATCTTTTCCTGAATAGTTTTTAAGCCAGGTTCCATAGGCGGCTGCGAATTTTACGGTATCAAGTGGGGTTAGGTTTTCACCGGTTTTTCCGCCGATAGTACCACGGATTCCGGAAATGGATTTTATTAAGCTCATAAAAATTATTGGATTTAAATCTGAATTATTTTGAAATTTTAACAAATATACGGGTAGCACCAGGTATGATACAAAACTTAACAAAAAATAAACAGGAACAACCTAGAAATCACTAACTTTCTTACATGAACTATCTGGCCCACATATACCTTTCCGGAGATGATGAAGCATTGAAAATAGGCAACTTTATCGCCGACTCTGTGAAGGGAAAAGATTTTCTTAATTATCCCGGAAGAATTCAGCAAGGGATTATTCTTCACCGGGCTATAGATACTTATACCGATGTACATCCGGTTTTTGGAAAAAGCAGAAAAAGACTTTTTCCAAAATACAGACATTACAGCGGAGTAATTGTAGATATGTTCTATGATCATTTCCTCGCAGCCAACTGGAATAAATATTCTAAAGAACCGCTTGAAGAATACACCAATAATTTCTATGCCCTACTTGAAAAAAACTGGGAGTTTTTACCTCAGCAGGTTCAGGATTTTTTTCCCTACATGTTGCGCGATGACTGGTTTTTGCGTTATGGCACATTAGAAGGAGTAGAAAAAATACTCGCCCAAATGAGTCGAAGAACCACTTTTACCTCAAAACTGCATCATTCTGTTAGAGAGCTGGAATTGGATTATGAAGATTTTAAAAATGAGTTCCTGGAGTTTTTTCCGGACTTGATAGAATTTACCGAAGAGGAATTGCGGAAATTAATTAAATAGGGTATTTCCTGTATATTTTACATTTTTATTCCGGGGAATTTTGCATTTGATTTTTTAGGGAAAAATTGGGGAATATTAACACAACTTTGTGTAGAACGGGATTCCCCAACCTTAAACCCAAAAAATGTTAACACATAAAAAAGCCCGGAAATAACCGGGCTTTTTTTAATATATGTTGGTTAAAGGCTACGCCCAATACCAAACTCCATTGATTAAATCTAATTCTCTCCAACCATATCTGGACTTAAGGAACCATTTATCATACATACGTAAAACAGTCACCCCATTGATTGTATAATAATCTCCATTTTCATAAGTAGGCGTAGTACTACCTCCCGGGTACATTGCAGCTATTCCCTGCTTGTCCCCACTGGATAACTGAGTACGTTGCACATTGTAGGTGCTTCCATTGGTCTTAGTGATGGTAGGCTCCCCATTTTTGGAAAAGGAATAGGATCCGTACATCATTATTGAACCAAGATCCAGGCTTGAAGTATATTCCTCACCGTCAAATCCTCCATCGTCATAAGTATGGAAA
>DATISX010000173.1:0-2484 GCA_035468275.1 Salegentibacter sp. | reverse complement strand
CGATGGGTTCTCCTGTGGAGTGGTCATGTATCTTTCAGTATATATTGTATCGTAGAACCTCCAGCTGGTTACCGGAGCAACAGCGATAGCCAATGAAAACACATCATTCCCTTTTAAAATCGCGTTTGAAGACATGAATCCACCGTAGCTCCAGCCCCAGATTCCTATACGATCTTCATCGATATATTCTCTGTCACCTAAAACTCTGGCAGCTTCTATCTGGTCCTCCACTTCATATTTTCCAAGTTCTTTTTGAGATACTTTTTTGAAATCTGCTCCTTTCAATCCTGTACCTCTTCCATCAACAGTGGCTACGATATAACCCTTATCTGCAAGTAGCTGATACCAGTAATCATTAGAACCAAAATAAGAATTGGAAACCGACTGTGACCCTGGCCCGGAATACTGAAACATCAATAATGGATATTCTTTATTAGGATCAAAATCTGAAGGTTTGATCATCCACATATTGAGTTCGTTGCCGTTCACCTCAATGGTGCTAAGTTCTTTTGGAGAGAAGTTATAAGCTTCTTCTTTTTCCAGCAAAGCCGAATTATCCCTGATCTTTCTTACCAGTTTGCCGTTTTTGGCATTATGCAGACTGAATTCGTATGGAGTTTCAGTATTGGTGAACGAATTGATAAAATAGGTGTAATCGGCGCTGAAATCGGCGCTATTCATCCCGGTTTTCTCGGTTAAACGGGTTTTTCCTTTTCCATTCGGTCTTATAGAATAAACGTCTCGGTTTACGCTGCCGTTTTCGGTACTCTGGTAAAAGATCCTGTTTGATTTTTTATCGTATCCATAGTAATTAGTTACTTCCCATTCTCCGGAAGTCACCTGATTTTCAAGTTCGCCGTCTTCATCATATAAATAAATATGGTTCCAACCGTCTTTTTCACTGGTCCAGATAAAATCATTGTCTTCCAGAAAAGTTAGATTATCGGTAACATCAATGTAAGCATCATCAGTTTCAGTCATCACTACCTCGGCTTCATTATCTTCAGCATCAACAAAGATCAGGTCTAAGTTATTCTGATGTCTGTTCAAAACCTGTACGCTTAAGATCTCGGGATTCTGAGTCCATTTTATACGTGGAATATAGAAGTCCTTATAATCTCCCAGGGCAACATCTTCTATTTCTTCGGAAGCCAACTCATACAAGTGAAGGCTAACCTCAGAATTTGTTTCTCCGGCTTTAGGGTATTTAAAAACATGTTGAGTGGGATAAAGATCCTCTCCAAACATATCCATGGAAAATTCAGGAACATCTTCTTCATCGAATCTTAAAAAAGCGATCCTGTCACCGGTTTTATTCCACTGGAAAGCTCTTACAAAAGCAAATTCCTCTTCGTAAACCCAATCTGTAATTCCGTTAATGATCTTGTTCATTTCGCCATCAGAAGTCACTCTGGTTTCTTCACCTGAACTGATATCAAAAATGTAGATATCGTTCTCAAAAACATAAGCTACTTTCGAGGCATCTGGTGAAAAAGTAGGCTCCTGAACTTTATTATCAGAAAGTTTTGTAAGGCTGCCGGCGGCAGTATTGTAGATATAGTAAACTCCGCGGGAAGATCTTCTATAGATCTGCTCCACTTCGGTTGAAAGCAATATTTTACTTTCGTCATCGCTTAATTCAAAGCCCTGAAAAGAGGAAATTTCATCCAGGTTAGCTGAAGAAACAAGACTACGGGATTTTTCACCGCTTTTGTAATCATAGACATCAATGCTGGCTGCTCCGTCTTCACGATTAAGAACCACATATTCCTTTCCATTATCCAGCGATTGTAGAGATTGTAAACGTTCCTGGCTAAAAGTACCATCCCAGATCTCCTCCTGGGTTATTTGTTTATCCTGCGCATAAACAACTGAGGATGTAGTTATTACTAACCCCAGAACAATATTCGTAAATTTCATATTTTTTTGATATAGGTATCAATGCCCAAGTTTACTAAAAATTCGGCAAAACATGTTAATTCAGAATGTTAAATACTAAGGATTTGTTAATGAAAATGAAGTAACTATATAGATAAAATTCTCATATTCCGTTTTACAGAAATCTAAACTGAAGCTTTGTATCTTTGCCCTTTGAAAACTGAATGAATTATGATCTCACCCATTAGTGGTTTTTCTAAATTAACGAAAAAGGAAAAAATAGACTGGCTTGCCGAAACCTACCTGAAAGATCAACCTGAAGACGTGCGAATTCTCAGGCAATACTGGAATGAAGACTTGCGGCTACAGCAGCTCCATGATGAATTTACCGAAAACACCCTGTCTAATTTCTATCTTCCGTTTGGCCTGGCTCCTAACTTTCTGATTAATGATGAACTTCTGGCCTTACCAATGGCGATTGAAGAAAGCTCCGTAATAGCTGCGGCAAGTAAGGCAGCAAAATTCTGGAGAACCCGCGGCGGATTTAAAGCTGAAGTGATCGACACCCAAAAAATCGGGCAGGTTCATTTTGCCTATTCGGGCGAC
>DATISX010000172.1:0-4416 GCA_035468275.1 Salegentibacter sp. | reverse complement strand
ATACCAATGGCACGGCATAGACCTTAACAAGAGCTTACAGGCCCGTTTTTATGGAATTCCCCTGGATATATACGGGAATCTTCAGGAGCGTTTCAAAGATAGAATCAGCTTACGAAGGCGTTTCAACATTTTTGACCTCAGCGACAGAAAAATGGAGGATTTTCTTGATCGGTTTCAGAAATCAAACTTTGACTATTTAAACGGGTATACCAGTGCAATCCTGCTTTTTGCTAAATTTCTTGATAGCAAGGGAATTCAGTTAAAAACCGTTTGTCCAACTTTAAAGCTCTGTATAGTAACCTCTGAACGTCTTTTTGAAGAAGACAGGCAGCTTATTGAAAAAGCAATGGGCGTGCCGGTGGTTAATGAATACGGGGCCAGTGAGGTGGGTTTAATCGCCTTTGAGGATAAGGAAAAGAACTGGATCGTCAATTCTGAAGATCTGTATGTAGAGATCCTCGATGAGAACAACAAACCGGTACCAAATGGACAGGAAGGAAGGGTGGTAATCACTTCGCTTTATAATCTGGCTCATCCCATGATAAGGTACGATATTGGAGATATCGGAATCCTTTCAGAAAAAAGTACACTTAAAACTCCTATTCTGGAAAGTCTTATTGGCCGCACCAACGATGTAGCAAGGCTCGCAAATGGGAAACTCGTCCCCGGGCTTACCTTTTACTACGTCACCAAAACTATTATTGAAGATAACGGAAACATCAAAGAATTTGTGGTTACCCAAACCGCAACAGATGTCTTTAAAATTGACTATGTAAGTGAAAAAGCTTTTACAGAAAATCAAATTGAAAAGATCCTGATTGCTATAGAGAAGTACGTTGGGAAAGATCTTAAGGTTCTGTTTGAAAGAAAAGAGGTTTTAGATCGGGATAAAAGTGGAAAACTCAAACAGTTTATTTCCCGGCTTTAGATAGTTTTCAGTTGTTTTTTCTTCACAAAAAAATGTTCGTTCAAAAAAACAAACATACAACACAAACTTTTGAAGAAACTATAGCCCAAAACCTTATGGTAAATATTGAAATTGTAGCGGAGCATTTCGAATTTATTTCCTGAAACAGAATTTTTTCTAAGCCGGTAAACCGCCAGAGGTTCATTGATGCTTTTTGCTATACCGGCCTTTTTAACAGCGGCCAACCATAGTCCCCAATCCTGTCTTTTTCTGATTTCAGGACCATAGATTTTACCGAGTTCTGAAGCATTATAAATACCGGTAAGATTACCGATATAATTCGATTTTAATAATTTCTGGTAAGTTACATCGGGTAAAGCCTGCACGACTTCCCTTCGTTTTTCCCCGTTTTCTGTGATAAGTTCATAGCTGGAAAAACAAATTGAAACCCCATTTTCCCTCATAAATTCTTGCTGAGCTTGAAGTTTATGAGGTTTCCAGAGATCATCGGCGTCCAGAAAAGCGATGTATTCTCCTTTTGCCTGACTTATGCCTTTGTTTCTTGAAACTCCTGCGCCTTGATTTTCTTTATTCTGAAGTAATTTAATCCGGTTATCTGTCGCAGCGAAGTTTTTTATTATTGCAGTGGTTTGATCCTCGGAAGCATCATCGATCACCAGTAATTCCCAATTGGAATAAGTCTGTTCCTGAACTGATTGTATTGAGGCCTTAATAAACCTTTCAGAATTATAAGCCGGCATTATTACTGAAACCAGAGCCTCGCTTTTCATCAACGTCTTATATGTTTCGAAAAATCTTTGTGTTCACTCTTTTTCAAATCTTCAGGACTTAGGCTTTTGAAATATTCGTAAGTAATTTTCATACCCTCTTCCCGGGAAACCTTAGGTTCCCAGCTCAGTATTTCTATGGCCCTGGAAATATCGGGTTGACGTTGCAGAGGATCATCTTGCGGAAGTTCTTCAAAAACAATTTTCTGATTCGTTCCGGTGAGCTTTATGATCTCTTCAGCGAAATCCAGAATAGTGATCTCGTCCGGGTTACCAATGTTTACCGGTTCTGTATAATCACTCATTAAAAGTCGGTAAATACCTTCAATCTGGTCATCTACAAAGCAAAAAGATCGCGTTTGGAGTCCGTCTCCAAAAACAGTGAGATCTTCGCCACGCAAAGCCTGACCTATAAATGCCGGAATTACCCGACCGTCATTAAGCCGCATTCTTGGGCCGTAGGTATTAAAGATTCTGGCAATTCTGGTTTCCAGACCATGAAAGCGATGATAAGCCATGGTAATGGATTCCATAAAGCGTTTTGCTTCATCATATACACCGCGCGGACCTATGGAATTCACGTTTCCGTAGTAATCTTCATTTTGAGGGTGTACCAGAGGATCACCATAAACTTCAGAAGTCGATGCGATAAGTATTCTTGCATTTTTCTCTTTGGCCAACCCAAGACAATGTAAAGTTCCTAAGGAACCAACCTTAAGGGTTTGAATAGGAATCTTAAGATAATCAATCGGACTTGCAGGCGAAGCAAAATGAAGGATATAGTCTAATTCTCCGGGTACATGAACAAACTTCGTTACATCGTGATGAAGAAACTCAAAATGCTCATTTCCGAAGAGATGCTCAATATTTTTAAGATCTCCGGTAATGAGATTATCCATCCCGATTACGTCAAAACCATCTTTTATAAACCTGTCGCAAAGATGAGATCCCAGGAAGCCGGCTGCGCCGGTAATAAGTATTCGTTTAGCCATATAATTCGTTTCTTCCTGTAAATTACTTAAATTTCACGAGACCTATTGGTGATAAGATTCTCAAGACTCTTTTTCCAGTTAAGCACCGGTTTTTTAAAAGTCTCCTGCAATTTACCTTTATCTAACACACTATATTCAGGACGCTCGGCACGGGTTTTATAAAATCCGCTTTTGTTTAAATCAACTTCATCTATTTTTCCTGAAAACTCCAGAATAGCCTTGGCAAAATCATACCAATTAGCTTCCCCTGTATTACTGAAATGATACAGCCCGTAATGTGAGTTTTTCTCGTTGATTAACTGAAGCACAAAGTCTGCAAGATCATTAGCGTTGGTTGGGGTTCCTGTTTGAGAGGTGGTGATGTTAAGGCTCGCCCCTTCTTCGGCTTTTTTCAAAATGGTATTGAAAAAATTATGGCCGAATTCAGAATACAACCAGGAAGTTCTAAAGATAAAATGCTTATCCAGACTTTCTCTGATATACTCCTCCCCTTTCAACTTGGAAGCGCCGTACACATTGATTGGGTTAACCTCATCGGTTTCCTGATAAGCTTTAGTTGCTTTCCCGTCAAAAACATAATCGGTCGAAAAATGAAATAAAACCGTACCGAAAGGTTTACAAATTTCAGCCAGGTTTTTTACGCATTCAGCATTAATTTGGAAAGCGTTTTCTTTATCATCTTCGGCCTTTTCAACATTGGTATATGCCGCGCAGTTGATGCAATAATCGGGTTTTTCTGCTGAAAATATTTGCTGAAGCTGATTTTGATCGGTAATATCAAGTTCAGAGGAATCAAGGAATCTAAATTCTAATTCAGAAAATTCCGAAGCTATCTTTTGAAAACATTTTCCCAGCTGTCCTGAAGCACCTGTTACCAATACTTTTTTCATCCGAAGACTTCTTTTAAGGATGGCTGCGCAAGGTCTTTATCTGAAATGATCATCTTTTCCTCCGGAAATTCCCAATCTATACCAAGATCGGGATCATTAAAAATAATTCCTCCTTCAGCATCGGGATGATAATATTCGTCGCATTTATAAGCAAAAACAGAAGTTTCAGAAAGCGTAATAAATCCATGCCCAAAGCCCTTCGGAATATAAAGCTGGTGAAGGTTTACATCATCCAGAATGGTTTTAAAGACCTGTTTGAAGGTAGGTGATTCGGGTCTAAGATCGACAACCACATCCAGCACTTTCCCATAAATGACACGCACCAGTTTGGTTTGACCAAACTCCCCTCGCTGATAATGCAGGCCACGAAGAACTCCGTAGCCGGAAATTGATTGATTATCCTGCACGAACTCTTTGTTTATTCCAGTAAGATCGATAAACTTTTTCTTGTGATAGCTCTCTAAAAAATGCCCTCTCTTATCTCTAAAAATATCGGGTTTAATGATAAAACAGTCTTTCAGGGGTGTTTTTTCTACCTGCATTTAATAGTTAATTTTCAAAGATCTGGTCCAGGATCTTTTCGGTTATTAAATAAGTGGGTTTTACTCCGGTGGTACCCAAACCTCCTGATGCCAATGTACTTCCGGTTTCCAAAGGATTATCTGAAGCATAATAAGCATACCTTACTTTTACATCTTCTTTTATGCTCCCACGCAGTTTTGAGGCTGCTTGAATGGCTTTTTGGTAATGGGCACCCTCCATTTCGAGGCCGCTCACATTCCAGGTAGAGTCATGGAAAAATTTCAGAATATCTTTATTTTGAAGAGAAGTCCCCAAAA
>DATISX010000171.1:0-2561 GCA_035468275.1 Salegentibacter sp. | reverse complement strand
CAAATAGTATCTAAAATTGATAATCTCTACGGAAAAAAATATAACGAAGCTACCGAGATCATTTTTACCGCCGGGGCAACCCAGGCTTTGTATTGTGCTATCACCGCTTTTGTTCATCCCGGTGATGAGGTAATTGTTTTTAAACCGGCCTACGATTCATACGAACCCGATATAAAACTGGCCGGCGGAAAGCCCGTTTTTGTTCAGCTGAAGGGGAAGGATTTTAAGGTCGATTGGGAAGAACTGGAGCAAAAGATCAACTCCAAAACCCGGATGATCGTGATCAATACTCCGCATAATCCTACCGGAACTATTTTGAGGGAAGACGATATGCTAAAACTGGAGAAATTGTTGGCAGACACTAATATTATCCTACTTAGCGATGAGGTCTATGAACACCTAATTTTTGATGGGGAAGAGCACCAAAGTGCTTCCAGATTTCCCGGCCTGGCCGAAAGAGCAATAGTTTGTGCTTCCTTCGGAAAAACCTTTCATAATACCGGTTGGAAAATGGGGTATTGCGTGGCTCCTGAAGTTTTAATGAAGGAGATTATCAAACTACATCAGGCCACGGTTTTCTGTGTAAATCATCCTATGCAGCGTGCTTTTGCTGAATATTTAAAGGAACCAAAACACTACCTGGAACTTGGCGATTTTTATCAGCAGAAACGTGATAAATTTCTTGAACTCATCAAGGATACAAAATTTAAAGCCAATCTTTCCAAGGGGACTTACTTCCAGGTTTTGGATTATTCGGAAATCACCGGGGAACATGATGTAGATTTCTCCAAAAGACTAATTACTGAATACGGTCTGGCCAGCATTCCGGTTTCGGTTTTTAATATTGACGGAAAAGACAATAAACAACTTCGGTTCTGTTTTGCCAAAACCGATGAGACCCTGGAGAATGCTGCGAAGATTTTAAATAAAATTAGCAAGGAGCTTTAAGCAGATTAAATGGAAATCGAGCTACAAAACCAGCACTTCGAGCTTCATCCCAGCGGGGTAGCTTTTTGGAAAGAACAGGAAATCCTGCTTATTAGCGATGTGCATTTAGGCAAGATCTCGCATTTCAGGAAATTCGGGAGCGCCGTTCCTTATAAAGCGATTAACGCGAATTTTATAAGACTGAGCGAAGTGGTGGGTAAATTCCAGCCTAAAACTATTTGTTTTTTAGGGGACCTTTTTCATAGCAACCTGAATAATGAATGGAAATTATTCGAAAACTGGTTGAGTTTTGTAGAAGCGGAGGTTTTTTTGATAGCCGGAAATCACGATATTATTTCCCCGCTGAAATACGAAGAATTAGGTGTAAAAATTCATTCTGAATGGCTTATCGGGGATTTTCTTTTAACCCACCATCCTGAGCAGAGGGAAGGTTTTTTCAATATCTGCGGGCATATTCACCCGGGTTATCGCTTAAACGGTAAAGCCAGGCAAAGCCTTAAGTTGCCTTGTTTTTTCCGAAGAAAAGATCAGCTTATTTTTCCTGCTTTCGGCGAATTCACCGGGAATTTTATGATGGAATTAAATGAAGGAGAGGCCGCCTACGCAATTACCCAAAAAGAAGTAATTTTAATCAGCAAATAATAGAATATGGAAAAGCGTCTGGCAGTTCTAAATACGATCTCTGTGATCCTGGTTATCGCGGTGAGTTATATCTCCCAAACCGGAATTATTAACGGCAATACTATGGGCAGCCTTAGTGCCGAGTATTATAATCTTTTCACCCCCGCCGGTTATGCTTTTGCTATTTGGGGTATAATCTTCCTGAGTCTTCTAATGTTTTCGGGCTACCAACTGTACCAGGCCTTCGGACCAAAAGATGATCTCGATTTTCTCCGGAAATCAGGTTACTGGTTCTTTATCGCAAACCTGGCCAATGTCTTTTGGGTCTTCGCGTGGTTAAATGAGTTCACCGGACTTTCAGTCTTATTAATGTTCCTGATATTATTTTCCTTGATAAAAGTGATCCTTAAAACTAATATGGAGCGCTGGGATGCGCCCATTAACATCATCGCTTTTAGTTGGTGGCCAATTTGCTTGTATTCCGGCTGGATCGCGGTGGCGACTATCGCTAATGTTTCGGCTTATCTGGCAAAAATTGGTTGGGATTCCCCATTTTTTTCCGAAGAAATATGGACGACACTGCTTATCGTTGTTGCTGGGATCATAAACGTCGCAATAATCTATCTTCGAAATATGCGGGAATTCGCCGCCGTTGGAGTTTGGGCATTAATCGCGATCTATTTCAGGCATTTTGAGGAATTTCCGACAATTGCTTACTCCGCTTTGATCGTGGCCGTGATTATTTTCTCAAATATTGTTTACCATGGGTGGATGAATAGAAAAACCAACCCGATGTATAAATTGATGAACCACGATTAACTCCCCCTCCTTCAGAGTGGGCCGGGGGGAGAAGGATTACAACATTCCCTTTATATCATTTCCCCAGGTTGGATAGGCAAAGATCATTTTTTTGACATCTCCGCAATTTAATTTTCCGCACATTACCATCACAAACATATTGATCACTTCTGAAGCTTCAGGACCTATGAGAT
>DATISX010000170.1:0-8166 GCA_035468275.1 Salegentibacter sp. | reverse complement strand
GGTTATATGGATATGTCTAACCGCTTCGTAAACCTTTTTCCTGAATTCCTCCATGTTTTCCTTGTTAAGCGCCGAAATGAACAAAACATTATCTCCCATCCGGTTCATCCAGGTATTTTTCCATTCCTTCAGGCTATAATGAGCAGAAGTTCTCTCTGTCATTAGATCGTCTTCCTCAATTTTTTCTGCTTCGTATTGATCTATCTTATTAAAGACCATGATTGTTGGCTTGTCGTTGCTTTTTATCTCACTCAATATCTGGTTAACCGATTCAATATGGTCTTCAAAGTTGGGATGAGAAATATCTACTACGTGTAATAATAAATCTGCTTCACGAACTTCATCCAGTGTAGATTTAAAGGATTCTACCAACTGCGTAGGTAGTTTTCGAATAAATCCAACTGTATCTGTAAGTAAGAAGGGAAGGTTTCTGATCACAACTTTTCTTACCGTAGTATCCAGAGTTGCAAAAAGCTTGTTTTCAGCAAAAACTTCACTTTTGCTTATGGTATTCATTAGGGTAGATTTTCCAACGTTGGTATAACCTACCAAGGCAACTCGAACAAGCTGCCCGCGATTTCCACGCTGAACTTCCATTTGCTTGTCTATGGTTTCCAGTTTTTTCTTCAGTAAAGCGATCTTATCTCTTACAATACGACGGTCGGTCTCTATCTCGGTTTCCCCTGGACCACGCATTCCAATACCCCCACGCTGGCGTTCAAGGTGAGTCCACATTCCTGCTAGGCGAGGCAGCAAGTACTCGTATTGCGCAAGTTCCACCTGTGTTCTGGCATAACTTGTTTGTGCTCGTTGTGCAAAAATATCAAGGATAAGAGTAGTTCTGTCCAGAACTTTACATTTCAGAATCTTTTCTATGTTCTTTTGCTGGGCAGGAGAGAGTTCATCATCAAAAATGGCGGTTCCTATATCGTGTTCTTCCACGAAATGACGCACCTCCTCCATTTTTCCTGAACCAATAAAAGTCTTGGGATTTGGAGACTCCAACTTTTGGCTGAAACGCTTTTGAACTTCCCCACCTGCGGTATAGGTGAGAAACTCAAGCTCATCGAGATATTCATCCAGCTTTTCTTCATCCTGATGCTGGGTAACTATCCCTATTAAAACGGCTTTCTCGTGGGTTAAATCGGTTTTTTCAATCATATATACAAAGTTACAGAATAGATCGCTACTGCGGATTTTCCTGCTTTTAATTCAACATAAATTTAACGAAGACCGGGTCGGAAACTTAAAAAACCTGCTATGCCTCGGCATTGCAGGTTTAGTTTTTGCCAAAAACAGCAGATGTGCCTAAAAGGCGTAATTGAAACCTAATCCAAATACCTCACGAATCTGGAAGCCCTTTACCGCATTATCATCGTAAATCGCCTGAAAGATCAAGTTTGTAGAGAGATAATCGTTGATCTTCAAATTCATATTCATTGTGTAATCTATATCCACATTCTGTGGATCTTCCAGATAATTCGAGTAAAGATTCAGCAGATTTTCTATCGATACATTTTCAATAATACTGAATTTCGCATAAGCTGAAACCGAGGCGCCAATTTCCCAGCGGGTAGATTTATTAGCATCCACTCCAAAGTAATCCCCGTCAACATATCCGGGCGCCGAAGTGAAATCTGAATCTACCAGGATCATTCTTCCGGCGGCAGGCGAAAGGTTTACGTATAAATTTTCGCTTTTTTTCCAAAGCATCCCCGGACCAAATTGCAGATAGGCCGGTGAAAGAAAATTGGTGTATTCGGTCCTTATTATTTCTCCTGTTTCAGCATTTTCATCGTAATTGTAACCCTTGGTAATCTGGGTTCTGAAATTCAGGAATAGCGAATAATACCAGTTGGATTCGTTTATTTGTTTCCCTGCAATGGAATTGAATTCGAGCCTGTCGCTGGTTTTTCTGGCGAAATCATCGCTTTTCTGTTTAGTTAACCCGTAATCCAGGATAAATTTGTTATCCCAGGTGATGTCGTCTTTTAAATAATTAAAATTATAATTAAGTAGAAGATTCCCTGCGAGGTTTGAAGTACCGCCCCCGGTCCACTCATCATTGAAAGCCGACTGGTTGAAAAGAAGGGCGAAATTGCCTTCCTTTGTCCAGCCTTCTTGCTGTTCTTTCTGCTCTTCTTCCTGTGCTGTTAAATTTAAAATCCCGGCAAAAAAGGCCAGGCAAAGTAAAATTTTCTTCATTGGTTAATTTTTAAAATTCCTCTTGTTAAGTTACTATAAAACTTTTTTTAATGATTTCACCTTACGGAAATGACTTTGGTATTCTTAATTAAACTTTAGTCCTTTTATAGAGAGGGACAGATGAACAGGCCTCTCCATACATCAAACTTTTTACAATTGGCTGAAGTTTCTCTATCAGAAGAAGATAGGCATTCTTCGGGACCGGTTTGTGGGAGCAACCTTTTACAATTACAGGCTTATCCTTAAGATTACTCAAATCTAATCTATCCAGAATCTCCGAGTATAAAATGCTTTCCAGAGTTTCCAGATCCCCGGTAATTACCTTTTTTGCATAAGGCTGAAGATAAGTTGCCAGAAGCATAAAAGCCCATGCAGGGATAATCGCGTCGCTGGAGCAGATGAGGGCTATATATTTACCTTCGTATTTACTCCAGTCGTGAGCTTTAGCCTGTTCCCGGAAATCTTTTTCCCTAAGCACAAATCCATCCAGCAACCAGTCTTTTATATCAAAAAGCACACGTTCCCCTTCCGGATAATGATCCTCCAGGTTAAAGGTGACCAATTTGCTATCAGCTACGCGGTTAATGATTTCCTCAGACATAAGTTTTTTTAAAGTAATCCCAGTTCGAGTTTTGCTTCTTCGCTCATTAGATCCTGGGTCCATGGCGGGTCGAAGGTGATTTCTACCTCGGCATCTTTCACCATGTCCAAAGATTTTACACGCTCTTCAACTTCCATAGGTAGTGATTCTGCTACCGGGCAATTGGGAGTTGTTAGGGTCATGATAATTTTAACTTCGCGATCGGTGTTTACCATTACGTCGTAGATCAAACCTAATTCGTATATATCTACAGGGATTTCCGGGTCATAAATGGTTTTCAAAACCTTTACGATCTTTTCGCCGAGTTCCTGGGTGTCTATTTCCTGTTCCATTTTAATTTAATTGCGTTTGATATGCTATAGCATACATTTTGAGTTGTTTTATCATACTCACCAATCCATTGGCACGGGTGGGAGAAAGATGTTCTTTCAGACCTATATCATCAATGAATTTTGTATCGGCTTCAATGATATCTGCGGGATGCTGATTGGAAAAAGCTCTGATTAGAATCGCAACGATTACCTTGGTAATAATAGCATCACTATCGGCAGTGAAAACCAGTTTGTCGCCTTCGAGTTCGGCGTGAACCCAAACTTTGCTCTGGCAACCTTTGATAAGGTTTTCATCGATCTTGTATTTCTCATCAATTAGAGGAAGATTCTTTCCAAGCTCGATCATATATTCGTATCGCTGCATCCAATCGTCAAACATTGAAAACTCATCTACGATTTCCTCCTGTATTTCCTTTATATTACTCACTTTCATTAATTTTTTGAAGCTTTAAAAGCTCCTTGTTTTCTTCAGATAAAAATACCAATTCTTCTTCTGAAATCTTAACTTTTCTTATCTGAGGAAGGATTTTCCGGAAGGTTTCTTCATTTTCCATCTCTCCTTCGCAATACATTTTTGTTCCCAGAGACGGGTTGAATTTCAATTGTTTTTCCTCCACCTCGTATGTGGCCACAAAATTGTTACATCCGGTTTTTCCCGAAAGTCGTTGTTCCTCACCTTCCAATTCCAGGATAAAACCTTCTGAAGAAATATCCTCTTCATCCAGAATGATAAGATCGTAGCTTCCGCTCCTTTTCTGTAAGTCAGATGGATTTTCTGATACTGACTCATTTTCGCAGGAAAAAAGCATCAATGCTAAACTTAGAACAAATACTAATTTCTTCATGAAAGCATCATTTTCGCTTTTTTCACTCCTTCAATGAACCTGTCGATCTCTTCCTTAGTATTGTAAAACGAAAAGGAAGCTCGCACCGTGCCCGGGATCTGGTAAAAATCCATAATTGGTTGTGCACAATGATGACCGGTTCTCACAGCGATTCCCATTTTGTCGAGCAAGGTGCCAATATCATACGGGTGAAGGCCTTCAATATTGAAGGAGATTACCGCAGTTTTCTCTTTAGAATCTCCATAGATTTTCATTCCTTCAATTTCGCGGAGTTTTGCTGTAGCGTATTCAAGCAAATCCTGCTCATAGGCAGCAATCGTCTCAAAACCGATTGCATTCATATAATCCAGGGCTGCTCCAAAAGCTATTCCGCCGCAAATATTGGGGGTGCCGGCCTCAAATTTATGAGGAAGATCGGCATAAGTTGTTTTTTCAAAACTAACCGTTGCGATCATTTCGCCTCCGCCCTGATAGGGTGGAAGTTTCTGTAACCATTCTTCTTTTCCGTAGAGCATTCCAATCCCGGTGGGGCCACACATTTTATGAGCGGAAACCACGTAAAAATCCACATCCAGCGCCTGAACATCAGCTTTGATGTGAGGGGAAGCT
Organism: Salegentibacter sp.; assembly: GCA_035468275.1. Taxonomy (GTDB): domain Bacteria; phylum Bacteroidota; class Bacteroidia; order Flavobacteriales; family Flavobacteriaceae; genus Salegentibacter. The sequence continues at coordinate 3,574 of DATISX010000170.1, read as the reverse complement.
TGTGCTCCGTCTATAAGAACGGCGGCTCCGTAAGAATGTGCCTTTTCAATTATATCTTTAATTGGATTTATGGTTCCCAGTGCGTTAGAAACGTGATTGAGAAAAACGACCTTTGTTTTATCTGAAAGCATTTCCTCGAAAGCGCTGTAAATAAGTCCGCCTTCTTCGTTCATGGGAATTACTTTCAAAACCGCTCCCGTCTTTTCGCAAAGCATCTGCCAGGGCACAATATTGGAATGATGTTCCAGGGCTGAAACTAATATTTCATCTCCTTTCTTTAAAAGAGAGGCGAAACCGCTGGCCACAAGATTAATTCCATGGGTTGTCCCGGAAGTGAAAATGATCTCGTAAGGCTTTTCAGCATTAAAATGCTTCTGAATTTTGATCCTGGCCTGTTCGTATTTATCAGTGGCTTCCTGGGAAAGACTGTGTACTCCGCGATGAATATTCGCATTGTAATTGGAATAATAATCCACGATCACATCTATCACCTGCTGCGGTGTTTGTGAGGTCGCCGCATTATCCAGGTAGACCAGTGGATATCCATTGACCTCTCTTTTCAGAATGGGAAAATCCTTTCGGATCTTTTCCACGTCAAAGGCGATATTTTCAGTAGCCAGGCTCATATGTTTTATCTTTTTGGGATTGAAACTTAAAATTCCCGGTTGTGTGTTTAAAGATTAAAACCTACTTCCACACCTAGTTTTTCGGCGATTAGGTTATTTATCCTTTTCTTTAATTCAGGAATTTTCACGCTTTCCAGAACATTGTTGGCAAAGGCATACGTCAAAAGACCTTGGGCCTCTCTTTTTGGAATTCCGCGGGTTCTCAAATAAAATAATGCATCTTCATCCAACTGGCCGATGGTACAACCATGACTACACTTTACATCATCTGCAAAAATCTCCAGCTGAGGTTTCGAATTGATCGTAGCCTTGTCGGTTAGTAAAACATTATTGTTAGCCTGATAGGCATTGGTTTTCTGAGCTTCTTTTTCAACCACAACACTCCCGTTGAACACTCCGGTAGAATTTCCGCCGAAAATCCCCTTATAATCCTGGTGACTTTCGCAGTTTGGTTCAATGTGATGAACTAAAGTATTGTGATCTACGTGTTGTTTATCTTCAATAATGGTAACCCCTTTCAAGGTAGAATCTATATGCTCTCCTTTCTGATAAAAATTCAGATTATTACGGGTTAATTTTCCGCCTAAAGAGAAAGTATGTACCGAACAGAAACTCTCCGACTGCTGTTCAATAAAAGTGTTATCTATTAGAGAAGCCGAAGAAGAATCGTTTTGGATCTTGTAATAATCCACAATTGCACGCTTAGCCGCAAAGATTTCTGTTACCGAATTGGTAAGCACAGGTCTGTCAGTTAAGCTCTGATGTCTTTCAATGATCTGAACATGTGAATTTTCATCTACAACAATAAGATTTCTTGGCTGCAGCAGCATAGCCGCTTCTTTTCCGGTAGAAAAATTTATGATCTGAATCGGCTTATCGGCCATTTTATTCTTCTGAATATGAATGTAAGCGCCTTCCCGGGTAAATGCAGTGTTTAAAGCGTTCAGTCCTGTTTTAGGAGCGATTTTATTGAAATAAGTATCAACAACCGCTTTATACGGAGCTTTGCATAATGCTGAAGACATTAAGCAGACATCAATCTTATCATGCGTGGTTTGGGAAAGATGAGAGGAATAAACTCCATCCACAAAAACCAAATCGTAAGTGTCAATATTATCGATTAGGTAGTCTTTGATATCGCGATATTCCAGGCTGTCGTCCTTTTTAGGAAAAAAGCTGTAATCATGCTTTAGAACCGAATTAAGGGACGTGTATTTCCAGGCCTCTTCCTTTTTTCCGGGGAAACCTATGCGCTCAAAATCCTGTATCGCCTGATTTCGTATGTTATGTAAATCATCATTTTCACCTCCGAATTCCTCTTCGAAAGCAAGAAAAGATGATACTAATTTATCTTTTAATTCCATTTTTAGTTTTGTTTGTCATTTTCGCTAAGGCGAAAATCCTAACTTTAATATTTCAGGTGAAACCTTGTACTTAAACAACTTCCGGTTTCAACCAATCATAACCTTTTTCCTCAAGTTCCAGCGCAAGTTCTTTGCCTCCGGATTTTACGATCTTCCCGTCTACTAAAACATGTACGAAGTCCGGTTGGATGTAATTTAATAATCGCTGGTAGTGAGTTATCAATAACACAGCATTGTCTTTAGTCCTTAGTTTATTAACCCCTTTGGCTACAACTTTAAGGGCATCTATATCCAATCCTGAGTCGGTTTCATCAAGAATAGCGAGCTTTGGTTCAAGCACGGCCATCTGGAAGATCTCATTTCTTTTTTTCTCTCCTCCCGAAAATCCTTCGTTGAGGGAACGCGAAAGGAATTTGCGGTCAATTTCCAGCAATTCAGATTTTTCCTTGATGAGTTTCAGCATTTCATTTGCGCGCATATCATCCTGGCCATTGGCTTTCCGGTGCGCATTGATCGCAGCTTTCATAAAGTTGGTGACCGAAACTCCGGGAATTTCAATAGGATACTGAAAAGATAGAAAAACTCCTTTATGAGCTCTCTCTTCAGGATCAAGATCAGAAAGTTCTTCTCCTTCAAAAATGATCTCACCCTGAGTCATTTCGAATTCTTCCTTTCCGGCAATAACCGAGGAAAGGGTACTTTTCCCTGATCCGTTAGGACCCATTATTGCGTGAACCTCTCCGGGATTGATTTCCAGGTTTATCCCTTTCAGGATTTCCTTATCGTCTATACTTGCGTGTAAATTCTTTATTTTAAGCATTATATTCTAGATATGCATTCCGCCGAGGCGAAACAGATTTATTTATTCTTCAATACTGTCTGAAACCAATTCGGTTTCCAGAATTTCTATTATTTCTCTTATTTCGATGTCTTCTTCCCAACCTTCCTGGTTTCTACTGGGAACTATTTTACCTTTAATTTTTACTGAAACCATATCAAACTCTTCTTTCTGATAGGGCTTTACCTGCTCGGCTAATACTTGTGCCATGGAATCTATACTTACTCCATAAACAAAACTGTCTCCCCTGAAAACCGCAGCATCTCCCACAAAAATGATTTCACCGGTTAGGGTTGGAATGCTGTCTTGTTCTTTCTCGGTTTCAACAGGTTCCATCAGTTCCTGCCGGCTTTCATCCTGACAGGCTGCCGCTGAAATCACAATACCGAGTATGAGTAAAAACTTTTTCATTGATTTTTTCATCACTTTCATTATCCTACTGAACCTTCCAGGGAGATCTCCAGTAATTTTTGAGCTTCCACCGCAAATTCCATTGGTAGCTTATTCAGTACCTCTTTGCTAAAGCCGTTAACGATAAGGGCGATCGCTTTTTCAGTATCTATCCCTCTCTGGTTACAGTAGAAGATTTGATCTTCCCCGATTTTGCTGGTAGTTGCTTCGTGTTCTACCTGTGCAGATTTATTCTTCACTTCGATATATGGGAAGGTATGTGCCCCACATTTATTTCCCATTAAAAGAGAATCACATTGTGAGAAATTTCTTGCATTTTCAGCTCGACCATTAAT
>DATISX010000169.1:0-6559 GCA_035468275.1 Salegentibacter sp. | reverse complement strand
GTGAAAGGTTTTGAATATGGCAGCGGCTTTGAAGGCACAAAAATGAAAGGCAGCGAACATAACGACCTTTTTAATTCTGACGGTTCCACTAAAACCAATTTAAGCGGTGGAATACAGGGCGGAATTTCCAATGGTATGGATATTTATTTTAATGTGGCCTTTAAACCTGTGGCCACGATAATGCAAAACCAGGAAACAATTAATGCTGAAGGCGAAACCGTGGAAATGCAGGGTAAAGGCCGCCACGATCCCTGTGTGGTTCCCAGGGCTGTCCCTATTGTAGAAGCTATGGCTGCCCTGGTTATTGCCGATTTCTGGCTTCAGAATAAGATTTCTAAACTATAACTCAAATTTCAATTAGAACAATTATGAAGAAACTCGCACTGCATTGGCAAATTTTATTAGGAATGGCCGCCGGGGTTATTTTCGCGCTTATCCTTACCAATTTTAGCTGGGGATCAGAATTTGTAGGCGATTGGATCAAACCTTTCGGAACAATATTCATCAATGCCCTTAAACTCATTGCAGTGCCTCTTATCCTGGGTTCGCTTATCAAAGGAATTTCAGATCTTAAAGATATTTCCAAACTTTCCAAAATGGGAACCAAAACCATTGGAATTTATATTGGTACTACCCTTATTGCTGTGGTTATTGGTCTTGGTCTGGTAAATCTAATCAAACCCGGAAATGCGATCACAGAGGAAACTCAGCAGGATCTTATTACGAGCTATGAAGCGGATGCTTCGGGTAAAATATCTGAAGCTGAAAAACAAAAAGAGGCCGGACCATTGCAGGCTCTGGAAGACCTGGTACCTGAAAATATTTTTGCGGCAGCCGGAGACAATGCTAATATGCTTCAGGTGATTTTCTTTGCGATTTTTTTCGGAATAGGACTAATACTTATTCCTGAAAAAACTGCTCAGCCTGTAAAGGATTTCTTTGATGGGTTCAATGAAGTAATTCTGAAGATGATTGATCTGATAATGCTCGCAGCGCCTTATGGTGTTTTTGCTCTTCTTGCCGCTCTGGTAGTAGAGTCCCCCAGCGCCGATCTTTTTGCAGCCCTGGCGATGTATGGTATTACGGTTTTGATTGGTCTTACATTAATGATTGGAGTTTATATTCTCCTGGTATGGATTTTTACAAAAAACAAACCTTCCTTCTTTATAAATGGAATTGCTCCGGCACAGTTACTTGCTTTTTCAACAAGTTCCAGTGCTGCAACCCTACCTGTAACTATGGAAAGGGTAGAAGAACATATGGGGGTGCATCGTGAGGTCACAAGTTTTGTGCTGCCAATTGGTGCAACAATCAATATGGATGGAACCAGTCTTTACCAGGCTGTTGCAGCGGTTTTTATCGCACAGGCCTTTGGAATGGACCTTAGTATAGGTGCGCAACTAGGAATTATTGCTACGGCAACGCTGGCTTCGATAGGATCGGCTGCGGTGCCCGGTGCGGGAATGGTAATGCTGGTAATCGTATTGGCACAGGCGGGAATTCCGGAAGCAGGACTTGCCCTTATTTTCGCCGTAGACAGGCCATTGGATATGTGCAGGACTGTAGTGAATGTTACCGGTGATGCTGCAGTTTCACTAATGGTAGCAAAATCGGTAGATAAAATGGGGCCGCCAAATGTGAAGGAATGGGATGATGAATACCATCCTGAAACCGTCACTTCAGAAGAGAAAGTTTAATCCAGGAATTTAGATTTTAGTTCCGGGGTGGGGATCATGCATTGGTCTTTTTTGCCATACCATTTGTACCGGTTATTGGCAACAAAATTATAAATCCCATCCCGGAGGCTTTCAGGGATAAACCAGAAATGCTGTAGGAAGGAAGCTCCTCCTGAAAGATCTTTGGAAATTTCCAGGGCTGCGGTAGATTTCCTATAGTAAGCGACTCCGGGTTCTATCAAAACAATTGTATCCAAATCATTTGGATCCATCCCTCTTTCTGAAACCAGCTGCCTGCCTATCTCACTTTGAAGGGAGGCGAACCTGAAAACATCTTTTTTATCGTGTTTTATAATGTAAGTTACAGCGCCATTACAGAGATTGCAAACTCCATCAAAAAGCACAATTTTTTTATCCTTAGGTATTTCCATGATTATTTTTTCTTCATTGCCTGAACAAGTTCCAGCTTCTCCAAATCCACCTGGGTGGTAAACATCCCATAATTTACGGTAGCTTTTCCTCTTTCAATATTGTCTAATGTACCAACAGATTTACTTTCTTCCAACCTAACCCGATCTCCGACTTTAGGAGTGATCTTTGGTTTTTCGGCAGCTTTTCGCTCAGCATCGGTCATTTTGGCCTTTTCTTCCTTTTTCTTCTGGCGTATTACTTCCACTTTTTTCTTTACTTCCTGCTGAACCTTTTTTTCCTGGGATTTCTTGACCTCTTGCTGTTTTTTGGTTTCTTTCTTACGCTTGGAGTTTTCGATTTCCACTAATTTCAGAAATTCGCCAATCAGTTCCTTCTTCTTTTTATTCTGAAAATACTTTTCACTAAGGTCGTTAATCTTTTGTCCAATATAAATTAGCCGTTGATTGCTGTCATAAAGCTCCTGATAACTCTCCAGTTTCTGCTGAATTTTCGTGTTGGTTTCTTCTAATCTATCTTTCTCCTTCTCAGCTTTAAGCTCTTTATCCTTTAGCGAGTCAGTTGTTTTTTGAAGTTTAGAGCGTTCCTTCTGGAGCTTTGCAATACTACGGTCAAATCTAATCTTTCCTTTCTCTACTTTCTTCCGTGAGCGATTAATAAGGCTATAAGGAATTCCGTTTTTCTGGGCTACCTCAAAGGTAAATGAACTTCCCGCTTCTCCAACCTGCAATTTATAAATAGGTTCAAGGCTTTGGGAATCGAAGAGCATATTAGCATTACTCATGTCTGGCAGCTCATTAGCCAGTTTTTTTAAATTAGCATAATGCGTAGTCAGGATTCCAAAGGATTCCTTTTCATAGAAAACCTCCAGAAAAGTTTCAGCCAGTGCGCCACCGAGTTCAGGATCACTTCCCGTTCCAAATTCATCGATAAGAAACAGCGTTTTGTCATCGCATTTGCGAAGAAAATAATTCATGTTCTTCAGGCGATAGCTGTATGTGCTCAAATGATTTTCAATAGACTGATTGTCGCCAATATCGGTAAGGATCCTGTCGAACAAACACACCCGGCTGTATTCATGCACCGGGATAAGAATTCCGCTTTGGATCATGAGCTGTAGCAGGCCAACAGTTTTTAGCGTGATACTTTTTCCACCGGCGTTTGGTCCGGAAATCACGATAATTCGATTATTGGTGCTAAGTTCTATACTCTGGGGATAGGTTTTATCTCCCTTTTTCTTATTGCTCAAATATAGAAGCGGGTGGTAGGCATCTTTTAACTGAAGTTCTCTTTCTTTGCTGATCTTCGGAAGAATACCTTTGATCTCTTCTGCATATTTAGATTTTGCTGAAATGAGGTCTATCTCACTTAAAACTTCCTGATAATCCTGCAGCAAGCTTTTGTAAGGCCTTATAAACTCGGTTAATTCTTTTAGAATGCGGTTTATTTCCTCTTTTTCTTCGTATTCCAGGTTATTGAGCTCGCGGGTGAATTGGAAAGTGGCTTCCGGTTGAATATAAACTATACTACCGGTCTTTGAATTCCCCAGAATTCCACCTTTAACTTTCCGACGATGCATCGCACTTACGGCCAGCACCCGAACATTTTCTACAACGCTTTCCCTTATTTCGTCCAGATATCCGAAGGAATGATAAGTGGTAAGCGCTTTTGCAAAACTCGAATTGATCTGACCCTTAGCCGAATTAATAGATCTTCTAACAGATTGCAAAAGGGGAGAGGCATCATCTTTCACCTCCCCGAATTTATCGATCACATTGCCAATTTTGTCAATAATTTCGGTGGTATATTCTACTTCTGAAGTGGTTTTATAAAGGCTGGGGTAATATTCCTGAAATTTGTTGAAAAATTTTATATGATTGTTCGAAGTTTCAGAAAGGCTGGCGATCTTTCTAAAGCTTGCTACCTCCAGAATGGCATCTTCGATTTCCAGCATTCGGAGTTCTTTATTTATAGCATCGAATCCGTGATTTGGAATGCGGCTCTCCCGGTTTTTTGAACTTAAATATTCATTAGTTTGGTTTAGTCCAAAAAGAGTTTTGGAATACGAAGGATATGGCTGAATTTTCAGAGCTTTTTCCTTTCCCATTCCTGTGATACAAAGTTCCGCTATTTGGCTGCAAACCACCGGAAATTCAAGGTCTATAAGGCTTTTTGGTGCAATTTTAATCATAGAATAATTTCCCTACTTTTGAGGTGCTGCAAATTTACTTAATTAAAATGAAGCCAGACTTACCACCCGACTGGAAAAAGGAATTACAGGAAGAAATTGAGAAAGATTATTTTCAGGAGCTCCTGAAATTCGTGGAACAGGAATATGCTGACAATATTTGTTACCCGCCAGCTGACCTGGTCTTTAATGCATTTAGGCATTCGAGTTTTGAAAACACAAAAGTGGTTATTTTGGGGCAGGATCCATACCCAAATCCCGGGCAGGCTCACGGACTTTGCTTTTCGGTAAATGATGGAGTGAAATTTCCGCCTTCCTTGAAGAATATTTTCAGGGAAATTGAAAGTGATCTAAAGAAACCGATTCCTTTTTCAGGAAACCTGGAGCGCTGGGCAGATCAGGGGGTTTTACTTTTAAATGCTACACTCAGTGTGCGAGCTAATATAACCGGATCTCATCAGAAAAAAGGTTGGGAAAAGTATACCGATAGGGTTATCAGCGTTATTTCAGAAAAAAAAGAAAATGTAGTTTTCCTGCTGTGGGGAGGCTTTGCTCAAAAGAAAATTAAGCTGATAGACCAATCTAAACACCTGGTTTTAACCAGCGGACATCCTTCCCCTTTAAGCGCGAACCGTGGTTACTGGTTTGGGAATGGGCATTTTAGTAAAACAAATGAATATTTAATTCAGAAAGGAAAAAAACCTATCGATTGGTAAAATTAGAATCTGAATCCAAGGTTAACATTGAATTGTCCTACAATCGTGGGCGAATCTTCACTTAGTAAATTTCTGCCGATTCCTGCACCGAGATCCAAAAAGAAACCACCGGTAGAAACGAATTTGCCACCAACACCAAATCCAAGAGCGAAATCGGTGTAATTTTCATATTCATAGTAGCCACCGTAACCGGGATCATTTAAATAATACTCACTTTCGTATTCTCCGCTGGAAAGCATTCCGAAACCGTGAACGTAAAATCCCCTGGCATAATTTTCACCAAAAAAATATTTGTATTTACCGGTTAGTGAGAAATCTTTATAAAAAGCATCGCCGATATCTTCGTTGTCACGGTCTAAAGCTTTAATAAAACCTTCAATTGCCCAGCTGGAATTCCGGTCTATAATTCGTTCGTAAGTAAGATCTAAGGCACCAAAGGCAACCAGATTAAGCGCTCCAATACTTAATTCATTTTGAGTGATGTCCCTTTTATCGGGTGTGTTAGTTTCGTTGGTTTGAGCGTCTTGCGCAAAAGTGATTGAAGATATAAATACAAAAACGAATAAAAATAAACTTTTCATTAAATGGGGGATGATTGATGAATAATGGCTACAAATTATGAATAAATTCGGAAGATGGCTGCTTTCTTGAAATTAAATTAAGTTCCAATAATTTATCCTGTACTTTTTCTACTTCCGCTTCACTTATTTGTTCCTGACTCCAGCTGGTAACATCCAACCATTTCTTTATATCTTCTGGCTTCTGTGCATAAGCATCGGCCAGGATTTTGTCGAGATTAGATTTTTCTTTGAAGTGTGCAGTTTCTTTATTTAAAACTTCAAGCATAGTTTTAAGCCTTTCCGGATTATATTTTAAAGCATGTTCACTGGCGGCAATCACAAAACAGGGCCAGGGCGTTGGGCAGTCGGCTACCAGACGAAATGTGCGATTATCAACCAATGGTTTTGTGGTGAAATGTTCCCACATAAAATATTGGGCTTTGTCTGTTTCCAGCGCTTCAATGGCTCCATCAATATCATTCACCACCTCAAAGTCCAGGTCTTTTTTAATATCCCAATGATGTTTTTCAGCATTTACATAGGCCATTAAATGAGACCCGCTACCATACCGACTAATTGCGGCTTTGGTTCCTTTAAGTTCTTCCACGGAATTAAATTTAGAACCCGCAGCGACGTGAATTCCCCAGATAAGGGGAGAACCTATATAAGTTTGTAAAATTCGGCTTTGATTACCGGCTAGAATATCTTTTATGATCCCTTCAGTAAGAATAACGGCCACATCAATTTCTCCAGAACGTAATGCCTTATTCATGGCCCCGGTTCCTCCGGGAAAATCTTTCCAGATCACATTTATTCCCTTATCCTGGAATTTGCCTTCTTCTATGCATACATGCCAGGGAAAATTAAAATGCTCAGGAACGCCTCCGACTTTTATGGTTTTCATTTTTTATGTTTTTTATTCAGGTAGTCATAGATCTCGTATTGAGACCTTATTTGCTTTTCACCCTTTTTAGCTTTTATGTAGGTATT
>DATISX010000168.1:0-1526 GCA_035468275.1 Salegentibacter sp. | reverse complement strand
GAATTCTTCTATAGTAGCTCTTAGCAACTTCAGGTAATCAACATCTTTGAAATCTTCAATTAAAAAATGATTGCAGGAAACATAAATATCCCGGGCACTTTTCCTGATAATGGCGGCATTTTCCATCTTTAGATCGTAGATATCACCCTGAGCGCCGGCTATTTTTACAGGAATCTTCATGGCATCAGTCATCATGAACTGACCGGTGCTTTTAAGCATTTCATTTTCCTCTGGGATCAGTTGTACAATATGCTCTACCAGATCAAGGATTTCCATGCCTTTTTTATATAAAGGCATTTTTTCAAATTCTCTATCCATACTTTAAATATTCTATATTTTTGTTTGCCACTCTGAAATTTCAGCTTAGTTTTGCAGCTTCTTAAAATGAACCTGTAACTTCGTAAGTGTCTAAAAGATAAAACTATGGAAAATTTCTGGTTGTTTGCCATAGGAGTATTTACCGCATTTTTCGCGATCAATAATCCGGTAGGGAATATCCCGATCTTTATGAGCCTTACCAAACAGGCCGACAGAACCAGGAAGAAACATATTTCCAAAAAGGCAACATTTACAGCTTTTATTATAGTTTCGGGATTTATATTTCTTGGAAAATATATTTTCGATTTCTTCGGACTTACAATTCCGGCCTTTAAGATCACTGGAGGAATATTGGTCTTTTTTGTTGGTTTTGAGATGATACGCGCACAGCAATCCAGTATTGATAACCAGACCGAGATTGACTTTAACGAAGGAATTTCGATTTCTCCATTAGCAATTCCAATTTTGGCGGGACCGGGAACCATAGTAACGGCAATGAACTACACTACAACAGCCGATTATGTGGATATGGCAATTTTAGTAGTGATGTTTGGTTTAGTAATGCTGCTGAATCATCTCGCTTTTATTTCCAGCGATTATCTTGTTCGTTATATCGGGCAAAACAAGATCATTGTGATTGAAAAAATTATGGGATTGATTATCGCGATAATCGGAACCAATATGTTTATTCAGGGAGTAAATCTGGCTTTTCTGGAATAGTTAAGCTTTATGATTATGAAACCAGTCGGAAACCATTTTATCGAAAATGTGTATTTCCTTGCGTAAAAGATTAAGAAACTCTACTTCCTTAACTCCACAGACTTCCAGTTTTTTGCAAAGCCTTTTCAGGTTTTTGTTTACTGCTTTAATATTTCTTATCCGTTGGAGGCGTGATTCTGGATTAGGGGCGCAGGCGGCCGATGCAATTCCGGGAGCAAGTTGAAGGGATTCTGTAACCAGATGTCCGGCTTCAAAATGTTGTGGGTTAGCGGAAAGATCCATCTCCAAAACGTGTTTATCATTTGTAAAATAGGCAGCCATGGCGCGTGAAATCTTAAAGATCTCCAGGGCTTTTCTATACACAGGTAAATGATAAGTATTATTTGGAAATGCTGATTCCATATTCCTTCAATTTTAATCTAAATTTACTCAGAAACCCACAGTCTCTTCTTTAACTTTTAATTCCAAATAATTAATTTACCTTTGAT
>DATISX010000167.1:0-9973 GCA_035468275.1 Salegentibacter sp. | reverse complement strand
TCTTCTTCTTTTATACCGGTTTTATCTGAAATTACAGTTAGATTAACTCCCGTTTGGTTTTCCAGGACTCCGCCGTAAGTTCTTAAAATAGCCTTGACCAGGCCGTCATATTTTGAATTTTCCTCTAGAAAATATTGCAATTGCTTTCCCGAAACTAAAAATTGTAATTCTGTTTTCTTATAAAACTGCTGAGAAAGTTTGAGGATTCCGCAGCGATCTAAAAGCTGAAGCGCGTTATAGGCCTTTATAGTATTGAATTGATAATGCTGACAAAACTGCCCGAAATTAAAATCGTGGCTGGTATTTTCTCCTTCCCCGTAAGCAATCCTGAAATAAGAGTTTAATTTTCGATAAACCAGTTTAACATCGGCAACCTCCGGAAGTCCGGCAAGAAATTGATTTTTTAATACTGGAATGTCACTTATATGAGTAATAATAGTAGCAGCTGCAGCTTGTTCATCCCGTCCAGCCCTGCCTGCTTCCTGGAAATAACTCTCCAGGGATTCGGGAAGATTAAGATGTATGACTTGCCTTACATCTGGTTTGTCTATTCCCATCCCAAAGGCGGTAGTAGCAACCATAATGTAGTTTTTATTTGCCAGCCAGTTTTGAAGTTTTTTCTGTTTTTCATCATTTCTAAGACCACCGTGGAAAGCCTCAGCTTTGTAATTATTACGCTTAAGAAAGTTGGTGACATCAATAGTTGCCTTCCGACTTCTTACGTAAATAATAACTGATTCTTCTTTACTGCTTAAGAGTTGTAAAAGTCTGTAATTTTTATCTTCAGCTATTAAAACATTGTAAGCCAGATTTTTTCTGAAAAAAGATTGGCGGAAAACCTGGGGAGCTTTTAATTCGAGTTGAGAAACGATGTCTTCTACTACTTTCACGGTTGCCGTAGCAGTCAGCCCCATTAAAGGCACATCGGGTTTCAGGTTTTTAAGAATATTTACATTCCGGTAAGCCGGCCTGAAATCATGGCCCCATTGTGAGATACAGTGAGCTTCATCTACAGCAATAAGATTTACATTCATTTGTTTAATCCTTTCCTGAACCAGCTCCTGCTGAAGTCTTTCCGGAGAGAGATAAAGGAACTTATAATTCCCGTAGATGCAATTATCTAAAGCAGCATCCAGGTCCTGAAATGAGATTCCACCGGTAAGCGCCATCGCCTTTATGCCTTTATCTTTTAGAGCGGTTACCTGGTCCTGCATCAACGCGATTAAAGGTGAAACCACAATACAAATTCCTTCCTTATAAAGTGCGGGAATCTGGAAACAAACCGATTTTCCTCCGCCGGTGGGTAGAAGTGCTATAACATCTTTATTTTCTAAGGCAGCCTCAATAATTGGCCATTGCAAAGGCCTGAAAGACTTATGTCCCCAGTATTTTTGTAATATGTGAGTGGCTTTCTGCAAATATTCTAATCACCAATATTATTTAAAATAAACGCTGTACGTTCCTTGACCGGGGCTTTTGGTACTTCAATTGGCTCATAGCCATAACTTTGATAGGTTTCCAGAAGATAACCTGAAATTCGTCGGGATTCATTAAAAGATTCATAACGTTCATTATCGCTCATGTAAATTTCCGGCCAGGGAGGTAAAATAAAGATTTTATCGTAAATATGATTGTTACAGGCATTTACGAATTCTTCCGGATAGCTCGTCCTAAAATATTCCATATAAGCGAGAACATCTGGAATTCCTCGGTCTAAAAACACCGTTGTGGCCGGAAGCATATCAGCTTCCTTGTGTTGCACAATTCTCCCCTGGAGGAGTTTTTCGCTAAAAAGCAAGGGTTTATCAAGAAAGAGCTGGTCAATACCTTGTTTTTGAGCTTCAAGGGTAACCTGCCTCGAAATCTCATGTAAACATTCATGGCCCTGAGCCTCTAAGTTTCGGATGATGGATGATTTACCGGTGCCTGGACCTCCGGTTATCACAATTTTTTTTGTTTTCACGCTGCAAATTTCGTCATTTGTATCCGATTATAAAAATGCAGTCAATCTATGTATCTTTGCAAAAAATAATGAAGAAAGAAATGTTATGAGTGAAGCCAATAATCCCGACGAATTTTACGCTAAACTTAAATCTCAATTGCAGAATACCTCTCTGTGGCCTGCAGAATATCTTTATAAATTTATCGTTCCTACTAAAAAGGAAAAAGTTGAAACCATAGAAAAAATTTTTGATAATATGGGGGCGGTAATCACCACGAAAAAATCAAAGAATGGGAAGTATACCAGTGTTTCCATAAATGTAAAGATGAAAGACCCCGAGGCTGTTATCGATAAATATCAGGAAGTGGGTGAAAAAGTAGACGGAGTAATTTCCTTGTAAATATTTAAAACCCTGAGATCTGATAATTTCTGAATAATATTTAGTATTTTGCGGCGATTAACTTCTACAGTAAAGTATCACCTTATAAATTTCAATTTTGATAAACGCATTAGAATATAACTCTGAGAGGAGTCACCTCATTATTCCTGAATACGGAAGGCACCTACAAAAAATGGTAGACCACGCAATAACCATTGAAGATGATGCCGAGCGGAATAAAGTAGCCAGATCTATTATTTCGGTTATGGGAAACATGAACCCGCATTTAAGAGATGTATCCGATTTTCAGCATAAATTATGGGATCAGTTATTTATTATTAGTGATTTTAAGCTTGATGTAGAATCACCTTTCCCAAAACCTACCCGTGAAATGCTTGCGGAGCGCCCTGAGATGCTCAATTATCCTCAAAACTTTCCAAAATATCGTTTCTACGGAAACAATATTAAACGCATGATAGACGAGGCTAAGAAATATGAAGAAGGTCCTTTAAAAGACGCTTTGGTTCTCAGCATTGCAAATCATATGAAAAAATCATATCTCAACTGGAATCGTGATTCTGTTGAAGATAAGGTGATTTTTGACCACCTGAACGAGCTAAGTGATGGGGCAATAAATCTTAAGAATACTGATGAAGATCTTAGTGAGGCAGCTAATCTATTACGTAGTAAGAAAAAGCACACCAAGGCTCCTGCTAAGAAAACAAACCGAAACAAAGGCCGTAAGCGCCACTAAAATCTTTTAATTTTATGGGAACTTTCCAGATCGAAGGAGGGCATCGTTTAAAAGGAGAAATCCAGCCGCAAGGTGCCAAAAACGAAGCTCTTCAAATTCTTTGTGCAGTATTATTAACAACTGAAGAGGTAACCATCAATAATATTCCGGATATTCTTGATGTCAATAAACTTATAGGTCTTCTTAAAAACCTGGGAGTTAAAGTTAATAAAACAGGAAAGGGAAGCTACACTTTTAAAAGTGATGAGCTTAACCTGGATTATTTAAGTAGCGAACAATTTAAGATAGACGGAAGTGGATTGCGCGGATCAATAATGATCGTTGGACCATTGTTGGCTCGCTTCGGAAAAGGTTTTATTCCAAAACCCGGAGGAGATAAAATAGGTCGTCGTCGACTTGATACTCACTTTGAAGGCTTTATAAAACTTGGCGCTGAATTCAGATATAATAAAGAGGAACGTTTCTACGGCGTTGAAGCTCCAAATGGCTTAAAAGGCAGCTTTATGCTTCTCGAAGAGGCATCGGTTACCGGGACAGCTAATATTGTAATGGCCGCTGTCCTTGCCGAAGGGAAAACCACAATTTATAATGCGGCTTGTGAACCATACCTTCAGCAATTATGTCAAATGCTGAATTCGATGGGAGCCAATATAAAAGGAGTTGGTTCTAATTTACTGGAAATTGAAGGTGTAAAAAGTCTGAAAGGATGTGAGCACACCATCTTACCGGATATGGTTGAGATTGGATCCTGGATAGGTATGGCAGCGATGACGCAAAGTGAAATCACCATCAAAAACGTGAGATGGGATATGCTGGGGTTAATTCCGACTACCTTTAGAAAATTAGGAATCACCATTGAGCAGAAAGGAGATGACATTTTTATTCCCGCCCATACTAAGGGTTATGAGGTGCAGAGTTTTATAGATGGTTCTATTATGAACATTAGCGACGCACCATGGCCAGGATTTACGCCAGATCTTTTAAGTATCCTCCTGGTTGTGGCAACTCAAGCCAGAGGAAGTGTGCTAATACACCAAAAGATGTTTGAAAGCCGACTTTTCTTTGTTGATAAACTTATAGATATGGGAGCGAAGATTATACTTTGTGATCCGCATAGAGCTACAGTTATTGGCCACGATTTTAAATCACAGTTAAAAGCTACAACGATGAGTTCTCCTGATATTAGAGCAGGAATCTCCTTGCTTATTGCAGCACTTTCAGCAAAAGGTGTTTCCACGATTCATAACATCGAGCAGATAGACCGTGGGTATGAACATATTGATGATAGATTACGAGCTTTAGGAGCAAAGATCACAAGGACGTAATTAGATATACTTAAGCAAAAAAAAGGCTGTTTTTCCAATAGGAAAGCAGCCTTTTCTCGTTTCTTAAATATTAGGACTAAGCTTCTGTTTTTGCTTTTTCTTTGCTTTCCTTATAATGAAAGAGATTTTGTTCTTTGATCATCTTAGCTGTTTTTTCAGGAATCATATCTTCCCAGCCTTCCTTGCCTTCATTTATCATTTGTAAAACTTCCCTGGAGAAAACATTAAGAATCTCGGGGTTGTAGTTTTCAATGTCTTCCACACGACCATTATACTTGAAGAATTTATATAATTCTTTCATTCTTGGATGCACTTTTAAGTTATCACTTGTGGTGATCTCTCCTGTTTCAGCATCCTTGAAGGGATATAAATAAACCTTCAGGTCTTTGAAGAAAAGTTTTCCAAAGGCTTCCAGAATTCCTCCACTAAGATGACGGTAGTATTTTTCGTCGAATACATCTACAAGATTGTTGACGCCCATTGTAATCCCCATGCGTTGTTTTGAATATCTTGAGAAATATTCAACTACGCGGTAATATTCCTGGAAATTGGAAATCATTACGGTTTGGCCCAGAGAGCAAAGCAATTTCGCCCGGTCCATGAAATCTTCCTCATCAATTTCTCCTTCCGCACGGAGGTTTGATAAAGTGATTTCAAAGATAACCTCCGTACTTTCCTTGTTTACCTTATTTTCCTTCAGGAACATTTCCAGAGACTTTTCGTACATATCCATGTTCACCTTTGTCACAGGACGGAAACTTCCGCGAAGCGCAAGAATATTCTTTTTATAAAGTACAGCTGCCGGCAGAACGTTATGACCATCAGGAGCAAACATTACGGCTTCGGTCATTCCGTTTTTCACCAATTGAAGGCTCATCAGGCGGTTATCCACATTTTTAAAACGCGGGCCGCTAAAATTGATAGTGTCTATTTCAATCTGGTCTTTATCGATATGATCGTAAAGGTAGCGTAGTAATTTTTTAGGATTATCGTATTTGTAGTATGCACCATAAATCAGGTTAACTCCAAGTATACCAAGGGTATTTTGCTGATGGCGGGCATCGTTTTCATGAAACCTGATATGCAGACTTATTTCGTTGTAGTCTTCATCCGGTTTTACCTGATATTTAATACCAACCCAACCGTGGCCTTTGTATTTTTTAGCAAAATCTATTGTAGCTACGGTATTAGCATAACTGAAGAATAATTTATCAGGGTGTTTTTCTCGGGAAATCCTGTCTTCGATCAAATTGATCTCGTGGGAGAGCATCTTTTTAAGTCGGGCTTCAGTTACATAGCGTTGGTCTTCTTCAATTCCATAAATAGAATCACTGAAGTCTTTATCGTATGCGCTCATTGCCTTGGCAATAGTACCTGAAGCTCCACCGGCCCTGAAAAAATTCCTCACAGTTTCCTGCCCGGCACCAATTTCAGAGAAAGTCCCGTAAATATTCTCGTTTAAATTAATACGCAGGGCTTTGCTTTTTATCGATGGAACATTTTCAAATTCCTTATCACCCATTATGGTTATTGGCATAATTCTTCTTTTAAAGTTTTCTTTTTTTAGTGCAATCAAAGGTACTAAATCGTTAAAGTAAACAAAAAAATTATATTTACTTTTGTGATCAAAATCATCTTTTTTGGAAATCACATTTTTAGGTACCGGCACCTCACAGGGAATTCCCATAATTGGAAGCAAACATCCTGTTTGTTTAAGTGAAAATCCAAAAGATAAAAGACTTAGGGTTTCAGTTTTGGTAGCATGGGAGGGTTATAATATTCTAATTGACTGCGGCCCCGATTTTAGGGCTCAAATGCTGGCCAATGATGTTCAGAAACTGGATGCTATTCTTTACACTCACGAACATAACGATCATACGGCTGGCTTAGATGATATCCGACCTTTTTTCTTTCGACAGGGAGACATGCCGGTTTTTGCTCATAAGCGCGTGCTGAAAAGTATGCGCAAACGTTTCGACTACATTTTTGAAACCGAAAATAAATATCCGGGAGCTCCCGGGGTTATTCAGAATGAGATTGAAAATAAGCCTTTTCAATTTGAAGAATTGGAAATTATTCCTGTTAATTTTGATCATAATAGGGTTCAGGTTTTCGGTTTCAGAATGGAGGATTTTGCTTATCTAACAGATCTTAAGTCAATCGAAGAAGAGGAAATTGAAAAACTAAGAGGATTAAAAGTGCTGGTAGTCAATGCGCTAAGAATTGAGCCGCATCACTCTCATTTAAATCTTGAACAAGCCCTCGAATTTATTGAGAAAGTAAATCCCGAAAAAGCCTATTTAACTCATATTAGCCACTTGTTGGGATTCCACGATGAAGTTCAAAAGCAATTGCCCGAAAATGTTTTTCTGGCCTATGACAATTTAAAAATCAACATTTAAAATGCGAAATAAAATTCTCATGTACCTGTTTATCTTCAGTGTACTTTTTGCCATATTCATTTATGTGAACGATAAAAGGATCCTGGATTCTCTTCAGGAGGACCTTGCCAACCGAGAGGTAGCAATAGAAAGACTGGAAGCTGAAAACAGAAATCTGGCCACCGAAAACGACCAGCTTCGGTATTTTTCTTTGAAGGAAAATGATGATGCGATCAGTTATTTTGAGAATATGGGTGTAGATTCTGATGAAGTGATCGCAAAAATTGAAGATGAACTAATTGGCAGAAATCTTTCTGATGAAGATAACGAGCTTGTTCCTTATGACGGGATGGAAGGCAGCATGCGCTTCAATAAAATAAATGTTTTAAATCATAAATGGATCATTGCAGATTTTACCGATGGCACTTATTGGGGCGAGGTATTCTTTAGTTACGAAGTAGGTGAGGATGGCCAGATGACCTTTACCCGGGAGAAATCCTTTTTGTATCCTTTAAATTAAATTCTTTTTTCCAACCAGGATTTAAACTCAAAGAAATTCTGAGGAGCAACTCCGTGCCCGACTGGAAATTCTGAATAATGGTTTCTTATTCCCAATTTATCCAAAAAGGGTTTATTTTTTCGTGCCCATTCTACAGGGATAACCTGATCCTGGGACCCGTGGGAACAATAGAAATCCAGATTTGAGAAATCCTTATTTTCATATCCGGGTTTTAGGATTCCCTCATTGATATAACCACTTAATGCAACTATATTTTTTACTTTTTCCGGGTAGGAGAGAGCCACTGCATAGCTCAAAATTGTGCCCTGGCTGAAACCAAGCAAGCTCACATTTTTCTTGTCAATTCCATATTCTTCCACAGCCTCATCAATAAAAGTTGCAATTTTATCGCGAGATTCAATGGCTTGTTCATCGTCGCTGAATTTCCCTTCATTATTGTCCCAGTGTATCGCATACCAGGCATTCCCATAAGGTTGCATAGGGTAGGGGGCCCGTACCGAAAGAATTAGCAATTCGCCGGGTAATTCTTCAGCAAAAGAAAATAGATCATTTTCATCGCTGCCATAGCCGTGTAGCATAATGAGCAATTGAGTTTCTTTTGAAATAACTGCGGGTTTGCGAACCAGATGTTGTAAGGAAAGTGATGTTTGCATTAAGATATTGTACTAAACCATTTTTGATAATATTGTCCCATAATTGGAACTTCTTTTTGTTCACCCTGAATTGCGGTTACAAGCCCGTAAACTCCCAACACAGCAATAAAAATGTAGAATGCCGCTGAAACCAGCCAGCTGTCAAAAAGTCCAACCAGAACTCCCAAGACATAAAAAGTGATATGAATTCCCAGTGCCTGCCGGATATGAAAAGCCGCAAAGCTGTTCTTAGAATCAGAATTCATGAAATAGGCGATTATAGTTCCTATAATTGTAAGATAAGCCACAATTGCCGCTGATTTTCCTTCTTCTACAAGGCTTTTCATTTGTTGAAATTTTAATTTACAAAGTTATAAAATTCTAGCTCTTTAAGCCCTAAGACTTCCTTTTTCAGTTACGATCCCTAAAGCCTTTCCCTTCATTTTCTTACCAAGGAAAATGCTGTTTTTTGAGTTGGATAAAATATGCTCCAGACCAAAAGTATATTCTTCTTTAACTTCAAATAAGCTAAGGTTTGCCGGATTTCCCTCAGTAATTTCAGGATTATTAATTTTGAAGCGTTCCTTACCGCGAGTGAGCAGATCAATGCTTTCTTCAGGCGTAAAAATGGTGTTTAAAGCTCCAAAGGCCGATTCCAGGCCAATACTACCAAAAAGCGCATTATCAAACTCTACTTTTTTATGTTCGGTATCAATGGGCATGTGGTCACTTGTTACCATGTCTATGGTTCCATCTTTCAGGCCATTTATAAGCGCTTTGCTGTCTTTTTTAGTACGCAGCGGGGGTAGAAGTTTTGCATTGGTATCAAACTCATTTAAAAGCTCGTCTGTCAACAGTAGGTTGTGTATTGCCACACTGCAAGTCACATCAAGACCTTTTTTCTTTGCATCTTTAATTAACTTCACCGATTTTTCAGTAGAAATAGTTGGTATATGAAGTTTTCCTCCGGTATATTCCAACAAATAAAGATCGCGAGTTATTTGTAATTCTTCCGCCAGGTTTGGAATTCCTTTCAGACCCAGCATTGTACTTTGATGATGTTCGTTTACCTGTCCATTTGTTGCAATTCGGTTCTCCTGCGGAAATGATTGCACCAGCGCGTCAAAATTCTGGGTGTATTGCAGGGCAAGTTTTAATAGATTAGGATTGCTGACAGACTTTTTATAGTCTCCGAAAGAAATGGCTCCAGCCTGTTGCATATCGAATAGTTCTGCCAAATCTACTCCATTAGCCTTAACTGTTAAAGCGCCCACCGGAAATAAACTCACCGGATGTTTTTCGGCTTTTGATTTTACTGAATTTATCGCCCCGCTATTATCGAGTATTGGATAAGTTTCAGGATTTAAAGCCACGGAAGTAAATCCGCTTTTGGCTGCTGTGTCCAATCCATTTGCGATAGTTTCGCGCTCTTCAAATCCAGGCTCTCCAAAACTTACACTGGAATCAAACCAACCCCTGGAAACATTAAGGTTTTTATAGGAAATTGTTTGATCTGGCTTTGTTTTAATGTTTGGAGCGATCTTTTTTATAATGCCGTTTTCAATTAAAATATCGACTGTTTTCTTATGAAAATCAGATTTGGCGTCCAGAATAGTGGCCGATTTAATGAGTAGCTTCATTTGAAGTATTTTAAGAGGAGCATTTCTGCGGTTAAAAAAATCAGTGCTAAAATAACAAACCATTTCCAAAGGGCCTTGCTTTGAGTGGCGCTTTGTACATCGTCAAAATATTCGGAAACCGAATTGTAAACTTCAGCATTTTTAAAGTCTTCCGGATACAGCCCGAAACTTTCCGTTCGGGGATAATTATAACTGATGTTTCCTGCTTTTTCTTCCTGATAAATTACACTGAAATTTCCGGCTGAAGATGGCAGATCTTCAGTGGTGAGCCTGATCTTCCCTGAAAAGGATTGTTGTGCCGGAATAAAATTCTCAGTTTCTGAAACCAGATTAATTACTTCATCGCCTTCATTTTCCACCGGCACTTCTATTTCATTATACCGGTTACCCTGATAATATA
>DATISX010000166.1:0-12702 GCA_035468275.1 Salegentibacter sp. | reverse complement strand
ACCTTACCTATTACGGACTTGACATTTATAAAAAACGTAACCTGGCTGAATTGCTGGAAAACCTGGTAAAGGTTGAAGGCATCGAGTGGATCAGGTTGCATTATGCATTTCCAACCGGTTTTCCGATGGATGTTTTGGAGGTAATGAAACGCGAGCCTAAGGTTTGTAATTACCTGGATATCCCGCTGCAACATATTTCTACTGAATTGCTGAAGTCAATGCGGCGCGGAACCACCCATGAGAAGACCACAAAACTGCTGAAAGATTTCAGAAGACTTGTTCCGGAAATGACCATCAGGACTACGCTTATCGTAGGTTATCCCGGAGAGACTGAAGCTCATTTTCAGGAGTTCAAGGAATGGGTTAAAGATATGCGTTTTGAACGCCTTGGTTGTTTCACCTATTCTCACGAGGAAAATACCCACGCCTATAATCTTGAAGACGATGTGCCGCAGGAAGTGAAACAGGATCGCGCCAACGAAATCATGGAAATACAAAGCCAGATCTCCTGGGAGCTGAATCAGCAGAAGATAGGGCAGACCTTCAAGGTGGTAATAGACCGCAAGGAAGGAAACTACTTTGTAGGCCGTACCGAATTCGATTCTCCCGATGTGGATAATGAAGTGCTTATAGACGCTACTACCACTTACTTAAAGACCGGTGAATTCTACGAAATTAAGATCACCGAAGCCGCCGACTTTGATCTCTACGGAGAACCTGTAAATGCAGCTCCGAAACCGGTAAGGAAAGAGCTGAAGGTGAAAACCTTTTAAGTTGAAACCCTTGCAGGGTTCAAAACCCTCAAGGGTTAATCTAGGCTATGGTGACCTGCTGTTCCAGGTAAACGTCCTGTACTCTTCTTAAAATATCAACTCCTTCAGCTAAAGGACGTTGGAATGCTTTTCTACCCATGATTAGTCCCGAACCACCGGCGCGTTTATTTACCACCGCGGTTCGAACAGCTTCCTTAATGTCAGACTCCCCTTTAGAACCTCCTCCGGAATTAATCAAACCGATCTTGCCCATATAGCAGTTGGCAACCTGTAGTCTGCAAAGGTCTATAGGGTGATCTGTAGTTAGCTCTTCATACATCGCATCATCATATTTTCCGAAGTCGATATTCTTAAAACCTCGATCGGTTTCGGGCAGCTTTTGTTTGATGATATCGGCTTTAAGGGTAACGCCCAGATGGTTGGCCTGGCCGGTAAGATCGGCAGCGGAATGGAAATCTTCTTTCTTGGTTTTGAAATCATTGTTTCTGGTGTAGCACCATAAAATGGTTGCCATTCCCAGCTGATGCGCTTCTTCAAAGGCCACGGCAATCTCCTGAATTTGCCTGTTGCTTTCTTCAGATCCGAAATAAATTGTTGCTCCCACGGCCGTAGCACCAAGGTTCCAGGCTTCCTTCACCGTTCCGTAGGGAATCTGGTCATATTTGTTGGGATAGGTGAGCAGCTCGTTATGATTTAATTTCACCACGAAGGGGATTTTATGCGCATATTTTCGGGCGTGTAATCCAAGTGCTCCAAAGGTGGTTGCCACCCCGTTACTGCCCGCTTCAAGGGCCAGTTTGATGATATTTTCAGGATCGAAATAATCTTTGTTCTTATAAAAGGAAAAAGCCGCCGAATGTTCAATTCCCTGGTCTATAGGCAGAATATTCAGGTATCCCGTTCCTGCCAGGTTTCCGTGGTTGTACAACTGGGAAAGACTCTTGAGCACCTGCGGATTCCGGTCACTTTCTATAAAATTTTCAATGCTTCTGGGCCCCGGAACGGTTAATCTGTCTTTGGATATCTTTTTGCTAACGTGTTCCAGGTAGTAGGACGCATCATCCCCGAGTATTTCTGAAATCTCATCTAAGGTTCTCATAATCTTTTAATTTTTTGGTTTCGAATGGTTAATTCCTTGAAGTTAATGTTTAAAGAGTGAAGGGAATTATAAAAAAACTATAAAAAAAGTAAGGGAGAGTGCTATTTCCGGTAAGTGTAGCGGATGCCTTCCGGGAATGGAGTCCAGAGACAGGCCTTTAATCCGGATGCTTTCAAGGCATTGTTTGTCCAGGTATTGCAGGTTTTAAAAAGGCTCAGGGAACCTTTGGCTTTGTAAAATGCATCCCGGTTGGTATAATGCAGGCCCCGAATAGGTTGAACATTTCCTTGAGCATCAAATTCAAAACTGTCTTCCAG
The DNA here is from genome assembly GCA_035468275.1 of Salegentibacter sp. Classification (GTDB taxonomy): domain Bacteria; phylum Bacteroidota; class Bacteroidia; order Flavobacteriales; family Flavobacteriaceae; genus Salegentibacter. The sequence continues at coordinate 10,513 of DATISX010000166.1, read as the reverse complement.
AAAAGCGGTTAGTTTGAGATATTGGTTCCGGCTAATTTTTATAGTGATTGTTTCTTCTCCGGAAGGTGGCTCTTCTATAAAATTCAGGTGAAGCGCTGCCTGACTTTTGAGAAATAAGGCCCGGAATCCGGTTTTGAAGGTCAGGTCTTCCCATAGCGGGGTATTTCGGTAAAACTCCAGATCGCCCCAGCCAAAGGAGATATACCTTGCCTCAGGAACTCCTGACAGGCTATGTTGAAGCGAGATATCTTCCTCCCAGTTTTTTAATTCATTTCTTAGAGGAACTACGATATCGGTATGTACATCTGTTGTTTGGAGGTATATTTCAACCCCTTCGTTCGTTTCCTGGAAATCTGAATTAACCGGGATTAGCATTCCGAAAATTGCAGCTAAGATATAGGCCAATAGTGGTAAAAAAATCAGCAAAACCAGTATTTTCAGGAGAGTTTTCATATTTAAAAAGATAGTTTAAATTTACATATCTGAAAAATTCCTTTGTGTTGATGCAAAAGATATCTAAACCAAATTCCTTCTTTCGACGTCAGTATTTTTACCTCATAGGAGCATTCTGGTTAGTTGGCGGTGTGTTGATGTTGAGTTTTGAAGATAAGAATTGGCTTGGCCTGGGATATGCGGTTTTTGGGATTGCATACTTTATCTATGGATATATCAAGAAAGATAAGACCGAGGATTACATCGCATGGGACAGGGATAGAATTGAAATAGGCCAGATGTATAACGAGCCTCAAATCTATACCCGGGAACAAATTGACTCCATCCATTTCTCAAAAAACAATCTTACCATTAAGTCGGGTGCTGCGGCAGGCACCATGGTTGAATTAAAAGATTTTAAAGCGAAAGAACTTAAGCGGCTTAAAGAGGACTTAAATATCTATTTTAACCAGGAAGATTAAAAGAAGATTTTCTAATTATTCAGGAAATATCTATTTCCTTCTTTGTTTACGCCAGTCTACATATATATAGATTCCATACATAAGAAGTCCGCCGCCGCCTATCCAATAGAGTCCGTTTTTTAAAGTATCGGGATCTTCAGCGAAATAACCAATAGCTATGGCCAGCGGAATGATTCCGGTGAGAGTAGCCAGGATGAACTTACGGTAACTCATAGTTAGCATTCCGGCGATAATACTGATGGCGTCATTGGAAAGAAAAGGGGAAAGCCTGAACAAGGCCACAGCCCAGAAGCCGTATTCTTCTACCATATTATTTACTTTCCTATTCTTCTTTTCTCCAAGGATCTTAGCCAGATTATCTTCCCCTAAAAGTCTGCCTATGGCATAACCTAAACTGGATGCCAGAAAAACCCCGGCTACTGAAATAAGAATTCCGCCGATAAAACCATAAGCCATCACTGCCACGATCATGGGTAACCAACTGGGAAAAACAACCAGAAAGATCTGGAGGATCATTAGAATTACTATGGCCAAAGGCCCCCAGAAACCGAAACCTTTAAAATGATCCCTAATCCTTTCTTCATCCCGGCTTAAAAGGATATCCCAGGTTTCATTCATGAATTCCCCAAATGGGGGATAGCTGAAATACGCGATGAGCAGCCCAAGGATAATACTCGCTGTTATGATGTAAGATATCTTCTTCGCCAAATTTGGTTTATTTGGGAATTTCTGAAATTAGTTTGAATTGTGGTTTTCCTGCCTTTGAAAGTCGGTATTCATAAATGGCCTGCCCGTTGATATGTCCATCTTCAAACTCAGCCCAGATAAAGCGTTCGTTAAGAATTTCAGTATCTATAAATTGCATGGTTCCGCCTAAAACTCCCGCTTCAGGAATTAGCTTCGGATCGCTTTTAAGAGCTTCTGAGATAAAGGCCTCCGGGTTTTGAATAGTATCAAATGCTTCAGAAAACACAACTGGAGACCGACTTTCAAGCAACAATAATTCCTTTTGTAAAGAATCATTTTCAATTTTCAGGGTATTTACCTGAGCATTTAGGTCATCGAGCTTTAACTGGGTGTTTTCTTTTTCAGCTTCATTGCCACAGCTTAGCAACAGGGTTCCGGTAAGTATTAGAAGTAGTTTTTTCATCAGTATAAAATTAAACTGATTTTTATACTCTTCCGTTAAAATTCTTATAATTCCCGGGCTACCAGGTACACCGTATAGGCCAGATAGAAGATAAGTAAAACGGCAGACTCCCAACGATCAAGCATTTTGCGTTTCCCGGTGAACATGGCCAGAATTAGGAAAAGTGTTCCCCCCGCAAGTATGTAAAGATCGGTATTAAAAGAATCGGTATAACTAACAGGCCTTATCACTGAAGCGGTACCAAGGATCAACAGGATGTTAAATATATTGGAGCCCACGATATTTCCTACTGCTATATCAGCATTTTTCTTAATAGCAGCAACAATTGAGGTGGCAAGCTCGGGTAAAGAGGTCCCTGCTGCGATAACTGTTAGGCCGATAATTTTTTCACTGATACCTAGATTTTCTGCAATACTTATGGCATTGCTTACCACTAGTTGTCCTCCTATAATCAATCCTGCCAGACCACCGGCGATGAAAAGACTCATCTTGAGATTGGATAACTTTTTCTCCGGGCTTGTTTCCAGGCTTTCTTCTGAACTTAGTTGTTTATAGACGTAGAATAAAAAGCCTAAAAATCCTACAAGCAGCAAAATACCTTCCCAACGCTCCAGAATATTTTCGGCGCCGGTTTCCAGCATCCCGTCATTCACCAACATAAATAATATAATAACCGCTATTAAGGAAATTGGTATTTCTTTCCAGGCGGTACTCGATTGCACCGCGAGCGGAGTGATGAGACCTGTGATACCGAGAATAATAAACAAGTTAAAGTTATTACTACCAATCACATTACCAAAAACAATATCCTGGTGCCCCTGGATGGAGGCTATGGTATTAACGACCAGCTCGGGGGCTGAGGTTCCAAAAGCAACAATAGTAAGCCCAATGGCAAGATCGGAGATATTAAACTTCTTTGCCAGGGCCGAAGCACCTTCCACTAAATAATTCGCTCCATAGATTAACACCAAAAGACCTAAAACCAGTAAAATAGAAGATAATATCATTCTTGCTCTTCTTTGTTCATTAATATTGGTTCTCCAAATCCGAGTTCTTCCAGCTTCTCTAACTGACTTTCAGCATCGCCCACGATTAGGAAGTACATTTGATTAGGATTAATATACTTATTGGCTAATTCCTGAATTTCCATAACCGAAATTTTATTTACAAGCTCTTCCCTTTGTTTAATATAATTCTGATCCAAATCATAATTGCTGATATCGCTTAGCATGCCCAGTTTAGAGTTAAGGGTTTCAAATTTTCTGGCCGCGCTTTTTATCATAAATCCTTTGGTAACTTCCAGGTCTTCCTGATCATAATTAGTAGAATAATCTTCCAGGATTTCCTTGATTAGTTTAGCCGCATCGAAGGTGATATTAGTCCTGACACCGCTGCTGATCACAAAAGGCCCGGTATTTCTTTCACCTGAAAATCTTGATCCAATACTATATGTGTAGCCTTTTCCTTCCCTCAGTTCCTGGGTAAGTTGCGAGGCAAAACCACCTCCACCTAAGCGGTAATTCATCACTTCAGCAGGATAAAAATCCTCATCGGTTGCTGAAAGGGCTGGCGCGCCAAATCTCAGGATAGACTGTTTAGCCCCGGGAACATCATAAAAGTAAATTCGCGATCGTTCCGGCTTCTGGGGTTGTGCAAGCTCAGGTATCCTCACCTGTTGAGGTGGCCAGTTGGCTGAAATACTTTTTACTGCATCCAGGGCAGCTTCCTTTTCTATATCTCCCACAATATGAAAAGTGGCATTAAGCGGAGATAAATTCTCCCTGTAGTAAGTTTTGAGATCCTGAAGATTTATATTCTCAAGGCTCTCTTCAGTACCAATAACCTGATGGGATAGAATGTGACCTTCGCCGTAGATCAGTTTCTGAAATTCCCGGCTGGCGATTGCGTTAGGATTGGCGTCCTGTTGTTTTATTTGGCTCAGGGCCTGTTGCTTCACCAGTTTAAATTCGGCTTCATCCCATCTCGGCTCGAGAAGAATTTCTTCTACCAATTTCATGGTTTCCGCATAATTTCGGGCGAGCGTACTTCCACTGAGACTAATTTTTTCTTCTCCGGCTGTCACGCGGATATTGGCTCCCAACAATTCAATAGCTTCCTCCAGTTCTTCCGGAGTTTTATTTTTTGTGCCTTTGGTCATTAGATTAGCCAAAAGATTTGAAACTCCCGTTTTCCCGGGTTCTTCCAGCAATAATCCGCCCTTGATCTCCAGATTGAAATTCACCAGGGGTACTTCAGAATTAGTTATTCCCAGGATCTCAAGTCCTGAGGGCATCCTGTTTTCCCATATTTCAGGTACTTGTAATTCCGGAGCAGCACTATATGGAGGTTCCATACTTCGGTTAAAGCTCGAGGGTGTTTTTTCGTAAGCGACTTCCGCATTTGGGTCAACTTCGTCTTCGGCGTCTTCTTTTATTTCTTCCTCGGTGATATCGGCCTCAATGCTTCCTTCCAGGGCAAGATCTTTCTGGCCTTTCGGAACAAAAGAGGTGCCTACATAATTTTTATTGTAGAGATATCTTTCAAAAACTCTTTGCACATCGGCAGCGGTCACTGCCAGAATGTTTTCCACATCTTTATTGATGTAGTTTGGATCGTTTGCGAAGATCTGGTATTGAGCCAGCTGAAAACCTTTTCCCATAACGCTGGAAAGACTGTTGTAAAAACTGGTTTCCTGTCCGGCTTTGATGCGTTTAAGGTCTTTCTCTGAAATTCCATTTTTAGCGAATTCAGTAAAAGTTTCCTCAATGGCCTGGTGCACGGAATCCAGGTCGGTGCCGTCATAGGCTCTCACCTGAAGCATGACCTGCCCGGCAAGTTCTGAGGTGTAATTGAAGATGGAAACCCTGTCGGTTAGCTGTTTCTCTTCCACCAGCTTTTTGTAAAGCGGCGCGTTTTTTCCCTGCGACAGGTAATTTGCGAGGACTTCCAACGCATAGGAGTCTTCGTGGTAGGAATAAACTCCGGGCCAGGCCAGAGTAAGTTCCGGGAGGCGCGCGAAATTATCTTCGTAATATAGTTTTTTAGTTTCCGTAAGTTCTACGGGTTGTTTCTCCTGCCTTTCAATCCCTTCTCCTGCAGGGATTTCATCAAAATATTTGTGCACCCAGTCCTTAGCTTGTTCGGTATCGAAATCGCCGGCTATCGTTAAGGTTACATTATTCGGGACATACCATTTATTATAGAATTCCTTTACATCTTCCAGGGTAGCATTTTGCAGGTCTTCCAGCGAACCAATAACCTGCCAGTTATAAGGGTGGTCTTTGGGATAAAGGTTTTCATCGATCACCGCGAAGGTATGCCCGTAGGGACTATTGTCTACCCGCTGGCGTTTTTCGTTTTTTACAACTTCTTTTTCCTTGGCTAGAACCGGCTCGGTTACCGTGTTGATGAAATATCCGAGTTTATCGGCTTCGGCCCAGATCATTTTCTCTAAGGCATCTTTTGGTACCGTTTGGAAATAATTTGTACGATCACGGCTGGTAGAACCATTTGCCCCCGATCCTCCGATACGGGCGCTCATCTTGTCGAGGCCGCCTTTCCCGAGGTTTTCAGATTCCAGGAATAAAAGATGTTCAAAAAGGTGTGCAAAACCGGTACGGCCTTCCTTCTCCCTGGCAGAGCCAACATGTGCTGTTAAAGCCACGGCAACTACAGGATCTGATTTGTCAACATGAAAAATAACGTTTAAGCCATTCTCCATGGTAAATGTTTCAAAATCTACATTGAAATCAGGGCTGCCATCCTGAGAAAAGGAATTTCCTGAAATAATAAGTAAGGAAGTGAGAAAAAGTAATTTTAAGAATTTCATAGGTTATGCTGTTTGCGCTTACCAAAATTAAGATTTATTTCTTTATTCAAAATGAAAATCTTGAGAAGGCATTGAATGTCGGTATAAATAAGAAAACCCGGGAAAGCCCCGGGTTTAATATATATTCTGTTTGTATTATAATCTAATATCCGATAACATCGTTATTGACGAAGAAGAGGGAATTCACAAAAAAGAGTTTCCCGTTTTGCCAGAATCCTCTGAAAAGCGTATTGTCTACCATATAAATTATACTTCCTTTCCCCAGACGCTCTTCCCCGAAAACAAGGGAATTTTCCAAATTTTTAACCGCATCACTTCCTGCAAAGCCGGCGATTATTTCAGGTTCCTCCAGGTAGCCTACATTGAATCCTTCGTTTAGGAGTGAAAAACTCTGGTTGTTTAATTTCAGACTGAAATAGGTATCGTCATAGCCAAAGGCCATTGGGTGTGTATTATCGATTTTGGTCTTGACAATACTTCCTGTGATGAGGTTTTTTGCACTTTCGCGTTCCCGCTGAGCGTAAGGGATTAGATTTCCTGCTACCGTATCTTTTTCAGTTTTATTTTCTTTCAGATTTAAAGAGTTTTTACCTGCAAGATTGCCTACAGCACGACCAATAGCTATCACTTTTCCTCCGTCCTGGATCCAGGATTTTAAATTATTAAACCCGCTTTCATCCAGAAGATCGCTGTAATTACCTTCCGGCATTACTAAAACATCAAACTGGGAAAGATCTTTTGCTGAAAAATAATCTGTGCTTATGGAGGTGATTGGATATTCTAATTCCTGCTCGAAGAAATACCAGATCTCTCCGTAATTAAGGGAGGAAGTTCCCTTTCCACGTAAAACGGCAATTTCAGGAGTGTTGATTACCTTGATCTCAGGCGAACCAAAATCTGGGCCGCTGCTTGCAAAACTGGTTTTTGCTGCTAATAATTCTCTCTGGTGTTCATTGGCAAGCCCAATAACTTTTTCATCAAAATCTTCCAGGCTTCTGTTGTCGCTTTTGGTGATAACAAGGCTTCCACGATCAAATTCCTTTCCGTCGTTTTCAAACGGCACTTCACTGAATCTTACCTTTATTCCTTCTTTTAACATAGCCGCAAGAAATTGTGCATCCTGCATAGAATTCCATTTGGAAACATATCCGGCTCCTGAAGGATTTGGTGTATTTTTAATCTGCGATACTTCTGAAGAGCTTTCCGAAGAAACTTTTCTTTTGCTGGCCACGGCTTCCAAACCATAAGCGTAAGGCAAACTCCAGGCAGTGATGTCGTAAGTAAGTGAGTCAACAAGATGGGTGGCAGGTTCAAAAAGTACATCTACCATTTTTCCTTTCAGCTGATCAGTACTAATAACCAGGCTGTTTTCATCGGCAGTGAAATTCCCCGATTTATTTTCCTGGTAAACATGGCCATTTACGCGGGTAGCATCAGTTTGACCATATTCGATTTCGTGTATATCCAGCAGATTTTTTAGCGCAGTTATCTTATCCGGATTTCCTTTTAATACATAGGATTTGTTTTCCAGTTTACTGTTGTCAAAATATTTCCTGAATTCTTCATTCAATCGTTCCGCATTTTTTGAGGAAATCTCTATGGTTGACATTCCAGTGGTGTGATGATGGGCAACCCTGTCTATTAGCGTGAGCTCGTATCCCTCATCGGTATCGATTCCTAAACCAACGTGCCCGGCCTGCTCATAGGTCATCCCAACTGCTCCCATATAAGTTGGGTAGGTGTCCCCGTAACTTGGATATAAAAGGTCAAAGCGTTCTTTAGTGAAATATAACCAACCTTCCTCATCGAAATAACGGGCGTGATTCTTACCGATTTCCGTTTGAAAGTCTCTTTGGAAGGGACTTATTATCTCATGAAATGGCTCGGCGGCAGGCGCAAAATAATAGGGTTCGTTCATACCCTGCTCATGGAAATCCACATGAACATGAGGTAACCAATCATTATAAATTTTTAGCCTTTCCCGGGTTTCAATTTGTGTGGCCCAGGCCCAGTCGCGGTTAAGGTCAAAAAGATAATGATTAGGTCTTCCGCCCGGCCAGGGCTCGTTATGCTCAATTGCAGCCTGAGAAGTGTTATAAGGTTCGGCCTTCACCTGGTTGTACCAGTTGGCATAGCGATCGCGACCATCGGGATTTACCGTGGGGTCTATGATCACCACTGTATTTTCCAGGTATTCCTGTTTGTCGGTAATAAGTTCATAAAGAGTTTTCATAGAAGCTTCTGTACTTGAAGCTTCATTGCCATGGACATTATAGCTAAGCCAAACAATAGCGATATCGGCATCACTTTCGCCTCTGCTATTTGCCAAATGCCTGTTTTTTATTTCCTCCAGATTTCTCATATTTTCTTCTGAAGAGATTACGGCGTAGGTAAGAGGCCTGCGCTCAAAGGTTTTTCCGTAAGTGTGATATTCCACCAGAGGGGAATTTTCAGCAACATGTTCAAAATAGTTTACCACATCGGCGTGACGGCTGAATTGTTCGCCCGGTTCATAACCAAGGAAATCCCCCGGACTTTGAAGTTGTGCATAGCCTTGAAATGTGAAAATCAGTAACAGGAAAGGAAGTAAAATTGTTTTCATTTATTAAATTTGAGGATTACAAAACGTAGTAAAGATAGTGTTCGTAGCCAAATTAACTAAAAATTGGCCGAAAAAATATCTAATCTGGGTATCTTTACCGCACCAAAGAATTGCTAATGCCAACCGATTGTATCGCGTATAAAGAAACAAACTATTTTTCCGATCTTATTTTAGACTACCTGGCTCAAAAGGAAGAGCTAAAAGCTTTTTACCACCGCTTTCCAGAACTGGAAAATTTCGAAGCTCAGCTAAAGGAGAAAGCTTCGTTTCCAAAGAAAAACCGGGATATATTGGTAAAAAGCCTGAAAGAACAATATGCCGGAATAGAACTTTCCAAAGCAACCAAAAAAAATATAGCTCTGCTATCTTCAGAAAACTGCTTTACGGTGGTTACCGGGCATCAGCTAAACCTATTTACCGGCCCGCTTTATTTTCTGTATAAGATCGTTTCCACGATAAATCACACTAAGCTTTTAAAGCAAAAGTATCCTGAATATGATTTCGTGCCTGTTTACTGGATGGCGACCGAAGATCATGATTTTGAAGAGATCAATTTCTTCAATCTCCACGGAAAAAAATTCAAGTGGGTTAATGCTGAAGAAAGAGCTGGGCGGGATGCCGTAGGAGATCTTTCTACGAATGGTCTCGATGAGGTCTATAAACTCTTTTCAGCAGAAATAGGAGGCGGGAAAAACGCTGAATATCTTAAGGATCTTTTTGAAAAGGCCTATCTGAAACACGAAAATCTCACCGAAGCGACAAGATATCTCGCCAACGAACTTTTTAAGGAACAGGGGCTGGTGATCCTTGACGGGCAGCAAAAGGAATTGAAAGAACTCTTCATTCCGTATGCCGAAAGGGAACTTACCGAACAACTTGCTTATAAAACAACCCTTCCTAAATCTGAAGCGCTTAATGAATTAGGTTATAACGTCCAGGTAAATCCACGGGAGATCAACCTCTTTTATCTGCATGATGGTTTGCGGGAACGAATAATTGAACGGGAAAACCGCTATTTCGTTCATGATACTGAAATTCAGTGGAGCAGAGAAAAGGTCCTCCAAGAACTTAAGGATTATCCGGAACGTTTCAGTCCAAATGTGATGCTGCGACCGCTTTACCAGGAGGTGATCCTTCCGAACCTATGCTATATTGGTGGGGGAGGAGAGCTGGCTTACTGGTTGGAGTTAAAGGATTATTTTGAAGCTGAAAAAGTACCTTTCCCGGTTTTATTACTGCGGAATTCGGCCTTGATTCAAAATGAAAAGGTCAATGAAAAACGGGAGAAACTAGATATTTCCTTGAAGGAGCTTTTTCTGAAACCACACGAGTTAATCAACCGAAAAGTAAGACAGATCTCCAATATCGATATAGACTTTTCTCCGCAGAAAGAGCATTTGGTACAACAATTTCAGCATTTATATAAACTCGCTGAACAAACAGATAAAACCTTTTTGAGCGCCGTTAAAGCTCAGGAGGTAAAACAATTAAAAGGACTTGAAAACCTGGAAAAACGACTTCTTAAAGCTCAGAAACGCAAGCTGGAAGATCAGGTAAATCGAATCGCTGCAATTCAGAATGAATTATTTCCGAACCAGAGTTTGCAGGAAAGACAAACTAATTTTTCTGAGATCTATGCCGAATACGGAGAAGAGCTGATTTCAATCCTGCTTAAAGAACTAAACCCCTTAGAAGCCGAATTTAAAATTTTGACTTTTGGAAAAAAATAGAATGCATACCATAGATATGGACCTGGTGGAAATGACCCTGGATGTCATGAAATATACCATAGACCGTATCTCTAACGTGACTCCCGAGATGGGAGCTCCCAAAAAAGAAGAAGACCTGTTCCGAATTGTAGGCGAAACCATTACTCCTGAAGGAATTGGAGGCGAGAATGCCTTTCAGTTGTTTCGCGATGTTTTGGTGAAAGCCACAGTGCCTATAGATCATCCCAGACACCTGGCTTTTGTGCCGGCCGCTCCCACCCGGGCGGCGATCATGTTCGATTTGGTGAC
>DATISX010000165.1:0-18659 GCA_035468275.1 Salegentibacter sp. | reverse complement strand
CTTATAATTTTAACTTTTAATTTCGTAATACACCAAAAATCAGTACATTATATGATGAAATTAAACTTTTTTGTAAGGAAATGCTTAGGGGAAAATTACGGGGTATAACCGCTTATCTATGTTTTTTGATTTTTGCTGATTACTGTGTTGCTCAGGAAAAGCGAAAATTCAACATCAATACCATCGCATTTTATAATGTGGAGAATTTATTTGATACCGAAAATCACCCCTTCACTTTTGACGATGATCGCACTCCCGAAGGAAAGGATGTATGGACGAAAGATAAGTACCAGGACAAACTCAAAAATATCTCTAAAGTTATTGCTGAAATAGGAAAGGATGTTACCGGAACTTCTCCCACAATTATTGGTCTCTGCGAAGTTGAAAACCGGGGCGTCCTGGAGGATCTTTTGAATGAAGACATTCTAAAAACTTCAGATTACGGGATCGTACATTTTGATTCGCCCGACCGCCGCGGCATTGATGTAGCTTTACTCTATAAAAAATCGATCTTTAAACCAACTAATTCCCAATCCCGGCGATTAATGATTTATGATTTTGTAGATCCTGAAAAAAGGGTTTATACAAGAGATCAACTGGTGGTTAGCGGATTACTTGATGGAGAGAAAATGCATTTTCTGGTAAATCACTGGCCTTCCCGAAGCGGTGGGGAAGCCAGGAGCAGCTATAAACGCGAAAAGGCTGCAGCACTAAGCCAAAAGATTATAGATTCACTTTTTCAGCTGGATCCTTATTCGAAAATTATTAGCATGGGTGATTTTAATGACGATCCCACCAACAGAAGTTTAAAAGAGGTTTTGGATACCAAGGCTAATCCTGAAAAAACGGAAATCAGAGAACTTTATAATCCAATGGAAAAAATGTTGAAACAAGGCCTGGGCACTTTAGCTTATCGGGATGGCTGGAATCTCTTTGACCAGATAATACTCACAGGAGGATTCCTTCAGAAAGATTATTCCAAATATCAATTTTATAAAGCAGGGATCTTCAATAAAAATTATTTACATACCCCAGACGGGCAATACAAAGGTTATCCCTTCCGGAGTTATGGCTATGGAGGTTACGTAGGCGGTTACAGCGACCATTTCCCGGTTTATATCTATCTTATCAAGGAATTACCTTAAAAATTAAAACCACGCATTCCAGGGGATTCTGCTAAGCATTAAAATTAATGCGATAGAATAAAAAATAGCCAGAACCTTGAATTTTGGTTTAGAAGTGAGCTTCTTCTTGTGTTTGGAGTATCCAATGGTAATAAGCACCACGGCAATTATCATAATTAATGGATGCTCTACATTGTAAAGTCGAAGTGTGGAATCTTTCATTACTCCACCCATTCCCACTTCGGAAAAGGCCTGAAAGTAAGGAGCCACGAAATACAGAACAATTCCAATTAACAATTGAATATGTGAAGTTATCAAGCTAAACAGTGCAAGCCTGAAATTGGTCGCGCCATATTCCTTGTTGCTGGTATAGCCCACTATGGCATTTACGGCAGCAATAAGCAGAACAATTAATACCAAATAGGCCCAATAAGAATGGATGAATTGTAGAGTTGGATACATAAAAGTAAATTTTTAGTAAATATAGGATTTTCTGTAAAAAAGTAACTTAAATGCACTTCTAAGTTTAAAACAGAAAAGGATTGAGTAATAATTAAACAATCTATCGTCTTTTTGGCATTTTAATTGATTTATGTTTAAAATACCAGTCATTTTTTTGAGCTTCTTATTATTTAATTACTAACTATTAATCTATAATCTTATGAAACCTAAAAAATATGCCAAAGCCGATCTTCGGAAAAAATCTAATCTGTTTTTATCAATAGGACTCATCTTTGCCTTGTTGGCCAGTTTACTCTTAATAGAATGGAAAACCTATGATAAGAAAGAGTTTAGTAAAGAGCAGGTATATTTTGATGCTTTTGAGGAAGAAGAAATCCCAATTACCGAACCGCTTAATACGCCGCCTCCAAAACTTCCTGTAATTCCCAATGTTATAGATTTAATGGAAGATTATCCCGAGCTTAAAGAAGACGAAATTGAGTCTACTGAGATCAGTCTGGATGATTTTGTAGAACCTGAAGATATAGTTTAGCATAAACCTGATGAGGATTTAGCTCCTGTGCCTTTTACGCTAATTGAAGATGTACCGATTTATCCCGGTTGTGAGGAGCAAAAAGATAATTCAGCAAGAAAAACCTGTATGAGTGATAACATTACAGCTTACGTAAATAAAAATTTTAATAAAGAACTGGGAAGCGAATTAGGGCTTACGGGAATTAACCGTATCACTATACTTTTTCAAATAAATACTGAAGGAGATATCGAAAACATCCAGGCGCGGGCACCACATCCCAGGCTTAAAGAAGAAGCCGAAAAACTTATTAGAGCCTTACCTAGAATGGAACCCGGGAAACAACGTGGAAAACCTGTAAACGTTAGTTATGCATTACCAATAATTTTTCAGGTTCAGGATTAAGGAATAAAATTACTATAAACAAAAAACGCCTCCGAAAAATCGGAGGCGTTTGTCCTTGATATTTTAAAACTTACTAGAATCTGTAAGTAAGTGAGGCATTCCAGGTTCTTCCAAGACCATAGAATATTCCAAAGGCATCAGTTTGGTTTATGTATGCACTGTTGAACAAGTTATACACGTTGGCTGCAAGTACAAATTTATTACCACCAAAATCCAAATCATAAGCAGTAGTGAAGTCTACCACCCCGTAACTATCAAGCTCGGAAGTTTCATAGCTGCTTCCCTGTTCTACTACATCGGCTACATCTACAAAATCGTAAAGCCTTGTAAAGTAGTTATAGTCTAGTCCAACTTTAAATCCATCGGTAACATTATACATACCGTTTATTCCAAAGGAGGTTTGCGGAGTGTTACTCACTTCTACACCATCCAGGTTTACTTCCCCATTAAAGAAATTCTCATTTAATTCATTACCATCACGATCTCTGAATTGATCTATATCATTATTTGTAAAGAATGTATTATCTCTAAAATCTCTGGTTCGGTAAGGAGTAGATTCAGCGTATTTCCAATCTCCTATAGAAACATAGGCACCAAGTCTAAGCTTATTGCTCAATCTGTACTGCCCGTCGATCTCAATACCTTTGTGAATTTGAGTAACATCGGTTTGCTCACGGCTGATATCGATTTCTTCCCCTAAAATAGGATTGTTTTCTTCGTCCTGACCTTCGTAAACAGCAATTACATTTCCATTAGCTACAAAACGGTTAGCCCATTCAGTACGGTAAAGGTTTACGTTTAATCTGAAGTTACCTTCCGTCAATTTATATCCGGCTTCAATTCCAGTGATTTCTTCGTTCTCAACTGCGGGCGAAGCAAGTACTGCGGTTTCGGCGAATATATTATCAAGGAATGGTTGACGGCTATATAAACCTGCATTGACAAAAACGCTATGGTTATCATTTAAGTTGTAAGCCGCTCCGGTTTTCAGGTTATAACCAGTTTTATTGGTTTTTTCAGATTCTTCAGTGGTTTGGTTTCCATTTCCATCTGTTGCAAATCTGTCTTGTCTCTGGTAAGATTGGTTTGAAATCGCTCCCTGGAAGAATGCAGAGAAAGAATCGTTTGCATATTCTAACTGGCTAAATGCACCCTGGTAATTGATGTCTTCAGAATAATCATAGTTAATTCTTTCATTCTCATCAGCTGAGGTGAAGAAGGTTTTCCATGGATTAATGCTGAAAGATTCAGTTACTACTCTTCCATCAGGACGATCGTTTGCCCATCCTGTTAGTCCGAAGTAATCTACAACTTGTCTAAAGTGATCTCCGGTATAAAAACGGATATCGGCTCCAACATTCATATTCCAGTTTTCATTAAACTCATGGCTGAAGTTAGATACCATACCGTACCATTGGTGGTTGTTCATAGAAGCCCGTCTAATATATCCAGCTCCACCAGGCTCGTTTCCTACTCCAATTTGAGCATTAGCTTCTCTAATAGCACCAAAATCCAGTTGTCCGCGAATTCCACCTGCTATATCGTAGTTAGGTTCACGAATGGCTCCTCCTCCAAGAGGACCAGTTCCACCACCACGACCAAAAGAAGCATAAGCTACGGTAGATAATGAAGATTCATCTGAAATATCCCAATCCCAGTTAAAGTTCATAACCGGTTTGTGGTAAAAGTTTGTTCTTTCAGAAATTATTTCTCCCTGATCCCAACCCCAGTGTTGGTTGTATTTTCTAAATTCTCTTGCAGTTTCTTCCGGTTGTGACCAAGCCTGCATGTGTTGTTGTGGCGCTCCAAAAACAAGGAAGTTAAAGTTATGATCTCCTAAAAGCTTTCCAACAGAAAGGAAATAGTTTTGACCCGATCCTTGGGTTCCTTGATTGTATTTTCTATGTGCCTGCCAGTGGTCTAACATGAAAGAGAACCCCCAGCCGTCATCGTTCAAACCTGAGTCGTAACTTACGGTTCCTTTAAGGAAGCTATCATTACCTGCCATCATACGGGCAAAACCACCTTCACTTCTTTCAGTAGCTTTCGAAACGATGTTTACCGTACCTCCAACAGATGAAATTGCAAGTTTAGAAGATCCAAGTCCACGCTGCACCTGTACGGCGTTAGCGATATCGGCCATTCCAGCCCAGTTTGACCAGTACATTCTACCATCTTCCATCCCGTTAATGGGCTGCCCATTTAAAAGGAATGCGGTATTAGTTTGATCAAAACCACGGAGGAACATTTGAGAATCTCCAAAACCGGTTTGATTAGAAACGTAAACCGATGGAACGTTTTTCATCAATTCCGGAAATTCCACATTACCCACAGCTTTTTGCTGAATATCGGATTTTGTGATGGTAGAAACCGCGATTGGAGTTCTACGATCTTCTTCAAGGTCAATTACCCCTCTACCTACTACGATAACCTCTGAAAGGGCTCCTGCATCAGGAATAAAATTAATTCTCCCAAGGTCCTGAGTGGCTCCCTGAGCAACATTAAAGTTAATGGTTTGGTTCTCATACCCTACGAATGAGATCCTGATACTTCCTGAAGCTGAATTTACATCCAGGCTAAAGTTTCCATCAAAATCTGTAGTTGTCCCATTGTTGGTACCTACTTCCATAATAGTAGCACCTGGAAGGGGACTGTTCATTTCAGAATCAATCACCGTTCCGGTAATGGTTCCCTGAGCAAAAATGGTAGCAGTTGTTAAAAACAACGCTAAAGCTAATAGTTTCCTCATGTTTAATTTTTGTTTGTGTTGAGATTTAAATTCGCCGCAAAAGAAAACATTTTCCCAATGTCAGGCTTTACGGAAATGTTAAGTTTTTAACTTTAACATCAGGTCACTCAAAGCTAAGAATAATAGTTAGTCATCTGACCCCAAGATTATTAAAGATAATAACAGCTTATTAACAGGATGCTTTAGCATATAATTAAAAACCTGAGCCTGATTTGAACAAATCGTTAAATAAACTCAGGTTAAAAATATTATAAAATAAAACCTGATTAATCCCAGGTATTTTCGGCAGCTTCCCCTCCCCAGATTAAAGTAATGAGGAAAGGATTGTCGATAAATGGGTTTCGGTTACCCTGTGCTGATTCGATTACATCGTTTCGTTGCCTTTCAAAATCAGACACCGGATCTTCTCTATTCCATTCAAGGAATATATCAAGATCACCAACTTTACTGATGTCTTCATTATATCTAATATTTAAATACAACACCATTCGGGCAACATCACCTTTCCATTCATCTCCCGGATACCAGGAATTCCCATTAATAAGTTCATGGTTTCCGCTTCCATCAGCAAACGGAAAGTTTAATCTCATTTCGTTTACCTCAGCATCAGCTACTCTTAAATGATGAAGATCTGTTACAGCTTCATCACTTTCAAGTCGGGATTGTGGGTAGATATGTTCAGTATTAAAAGTTTGAGGATCATAAGAATTAGAACCAGACCAGTATTCTTCCCAATACCTGCTTTCTCCGGAATAAATAAGGATTACATTATCAGGGTTATCCAAATCTTCATCAGCATCATATAAATATTCATGACGTTCTCCGTAGGATAAAATGGTGGTGTGTTTCCTAATGGTAAGATCTGAAAGCACCTGGTAATTCATATCATCATCTCCCGAGATAGCCAGTCCCTGGTAGTAATCTGCAAGTTCAGCCGGAATGTCAAAACTCATTGCCGAAATTACCTGAATACTTACTGTAGCTTCACTACAGGTAGGAGCCGGAAGATCATTATCACATAGATTGTAGGTAAAGGTATCTTCGCCTTCAAAATCGGCCGGTGGTTGATAGGTTATCGTACCATCGTCCTGTAAAGTAACTGTTCCTCTTGTATTGGTGGCGTCTACGGAAGTTATTTCGGCATCATCAATAACCTCGTCATTATCTATAAGATTTTCAAGTGTTACTTCTGAACTTCCCATCTGAAGAATCACCGAATCATCATTGGCGACAGGAGAACCTGCGTCTATTACCAAAACCGTAATTATTGCAGTAGAGCAAGACGGAGTTTCATCATCATCACAAAGTGTATAAGAAAAGGAATCTTCCCCCGCAAATCCATTTTTCGGCGTATAAGTAATTGAACCATCACTCTCCAAAACAACAGTACCCGCTGTTTCGTCGGTATCTATGGAAGAAAGCGTTGCGTTATCTATTACATCATCATTATCCAGATAATTCTTAATAGAGAGGGCAGATCCTTCCTGGGTTTCATATTCATCGTCTCTTGCAACAGGATCGCCGGCATCTCCAACGGTGATAACCACTTGGGCGGTATCACATCGCTCGCTTAGCGGCACACAAATAGTATAAGAAAAATCATCTTCACCCTGGAAATCTTCAGGAGGCATATAAGTGTAGGTGCCGTCCCGGTTATCGTTAAGGCTCCCGCCGTTTGCAGTTTCGCTGTCAATAGAAGTGATTCTGGCTTTGTCTATCAATTCGTCATTTGCAAGTAAGGTTTCAGCCTTAATTATTAACTGCGTGTTTTCACTGGCATTAAGGGCGTCATCAACTGCCTCAGGCATATTTTCAGCTGGCGGCTTAACCACCGGATCTACTCCATCGTCACTGCTACAGGCATTGATACCGAAAGCTATTAAACTTATTAAAAATAGTTTTTTCATCTTCTGTTTTTCCTTTTCAATTAAAAGCTATTAAACTTCCCGAAAGAAAGTACACTTTCCGGCAAATAAAAACCTCTTATCCGTTACAGATAAGAGGTTTTTCTGATATTATTTAATTTTATTCTTATTCATTAAGAACCCATTCTCCATCTTCTTTTATTACACTCATAGATTCGAATCCAGTCGATCCCGTGTAGACTTCATAAGTAACAACATAACGCTGACCTTCTTCTGCATTAGGATCTAAATTGTCCAGGAACAGATTTAAGGCTTCCAGGATCATTTCGTTGCCCCAGTAGTTATCTGAAGTTGATCGCCTGTCAAAGCTTCCAAAATATCCTGCATTATCTGCCGGGCCGGGATACGTATCTATTAAAGCATCACCAATGAATTCAAAATCAGCCTCGGTTAAAGTGTACGTAATGGTGTTATCCGGCTCCCAGGTTTCTCCATCATGACCAAACTGAATGGTTTGTTCAATTACACTTGGAATGTAATTCCACTTTCCTCCTTCAAAAATAAAGTTATCATATCGGGTAGAAGTGCTACCGGAGTAAAAATCATAAGCTAAGGCTGCAAAATCTCCTTCTTCAGCATATGGATAAACTTCTCCAAGATAAAGTTCCAGCTTATATATAGCCTCATCCTCATCATCAAAGTTAGGGTAGCTCTGTCCCATATCTGTATAATCTTCGCTATCTAAAGTAAGCGGAGCATTCCAACGACCATTTGTAAAGGCAAATACGTTGGTTTCTTCAATGGTAGAAACAGAAGCTTCTTCATCTAAAACATAAACACCATCCACCATTACTACAGAAGTAATAACAGTTGAAACGCCCCCACTAAAAACCCTATAGGAAACATCATATTTAGCTCCATTCGTAGCTGCTGGATCTTCTTCCATCAACACAATATTCAGAGCCTCAAGGATCATGTCTTCACTCCAAGAAGTATCTCCACCTGATCTTATATCAAAGCTATTGTGTTGAGCTGCGTTTGCAGTAGGATCCGGATATTCATCACCCAATTCTTCCTGAATTAGGTCAAAGTCCGCATCCCCTAATTCATATGCCGTTCCGCTGGCCAAGATATAGGCATTACCATCAAATTGAACAGTCATACTTTCTGTTCCAGGGCTTCCATCATAGGTAGAATAAGAAACATTGTATTTCTGGCCGGTTACTCCTTCGATATTTTCAGAAAGCACAACATTAATGGCTTCAAGGATCATTTCGTTGCTCCAGTAAGCATCATTACCATCTCTTTTTTCAAAATTATCGTATTGAGCAGCACTCGAAGCAGGGTCAGGGTAAGTATCACCAAGCTCTTCTTCAACTATATCGAAATCATCATCAGTAAAATCGTAAGCTTCCTCGTCGGAAAGAACCTGGTAAGTTAGTTCTACATAATCCCCATTTTCTGTCTGCGGAAATTTGAAGAAAAGAAAATCTTCAATATCTCCAAATCCCGGGAAATAATTCTCTTCAAGTCCTATTTCGGCATATTCTGAAGAAGCAACGGTGTATTCATCAAAACGAATAGGATCGTAAAGATCAAAAGTAACATTCACAAGCGATCCTTCACCCCAAACCGGGAAGTGATTGGTTAACAAACTTGGAATTAATTCACCTGCTTCGTCTAAAGAATTAAAGCTGCCATAGGAAAGGTCTAAAGCTTCATAATCTTCTTCAGTAAGTACATAATCTACACTGCCTTCTACACCTTCTTCCAGGTCTGAATCAATTTCTTCGTGGATGTCTTCCATAGTCTCACAACCGGTAAAGGCTAAACCTATTATCATCATAAAAAGATAAACTAACTTTTTCATTTTGTGTATTTTTTAGAAATTAAGTTTTAGACCAAAAGAAAAGGTCCTTCCGAAACCGTACCATACATCAGCTCCTCTTGCTGTACCATCTGAATCTCTTGCGTCTGCAACATAGGTAGTGTCTAGAATATTGTTAACATTACCATTTAAGACTGCATCAAATCCTCCGAAATCAAATCCGTAGGTAAGACCAGCATCAACTAAACTGTATGCAGGAACTTCCCATGCCTGCCCCATTCTTTGGCTTTCGTCTACCGCTCCATCCTCATCTCTTGTTATCAAGCGATCGTTCGGGTCAAAATCTGCATATAAATCAGAAAAATAATTCCAGTTTGCACGAAGTTTTAGATCTTCTAGAACTTCATAATCGGCGCCTAATGCCATAGAAGTCTGGGCTGAATTTCCAACCTTAAGATCCTTAATGAAAATATCAACAATCTCTTCCAACTGTCCTTCTTCATCAAAAATTTCTACACCAGTTACATCATCCTGCCATATCCAGTCACCAACAGATACCATACCTCTTACTTCAAGAGCTTCTATAGCCAAAGGTCTGTATCTAAAATCAAGTTCAATACCTTTATGCAAGGCATCAATACCAAGAATGTTAGCAGTTCTTAATTCACCTCCCTGGCCTTCAAAAGATCTGGTAAGTGTTCTGTCTTTCCAATTTGTCCAGTAGGCGTTAACAGTACCGGAAAAAGCCTGGCTTCTAAAGCCGTAACCAAGTTCAGCACTTGTTATTTTTTGGTTTTCAGCATTTTCATTAAGAATGTTATCATTTTGTAAGAAAACAGCATTCATAAATGGTGCTTTTTCGAAATAACCAACATTGGCGAAAACATTATGGTTGTCATCAATATTGAAGTTTGCACCACCTTTAGCGCTATACCCCATGAAGTTCGCCCAATCAGTTTCCTGATTTGAGTCACTATCTAAATATCTAAAATAATCTATTCGCTTATAAGCGGTATTTGAAAGGGCTACGTTGGCAAAAGCAGAAAGCTGATTATTTGAATATTCTGCCTGAGCAAAACCACCAATCCAGTTTACAAGACCATCGTTATTGTAATTAATTTTACTTCCAACCTGTGCCGCATTAATAGGATTATTCACATTACTGTCGTCATAAAAGTAACTTCCACCTAAAAGGTCATCTACTTCCTGAAAATGTCTTCCCTCATAGCTTCTTAGATCCAAACCGGCCATAAGCTCAAGTTCATCAGTAATATCGGTGCTTAATGTAGAAAGAATACCATACCAGGTATGGTCATTTCGGCTTGCTCCTCTAATGGTTTCTGAACCAAGAGCACCGCTTTCTATATTTTCGTCTACAATAGCATCAAAATTAACAGGTTGCATGTTACCAAATCGGTAATCAGGACCCTGGGTCTTATCATCACCTAAAACGCGCATTCCACCACCTGTACCGGTAGAAAAATAAGCTGCGGTAGAAACATCGGTTCTATCGCTTATTCTCCAGAAATGATTTAAGCTAATTTGCGGTTTGTGGTAAAAGTTTTCACTAAACGTAAAGAATTCACCGTTTCTATAACCCCAGTTTGTGTTGTATTTCTCCCCGCGGTCGCTTTCTCTAAATGTTTTAATTGGAAGTCTGTTCCATCTCTGTCCGTGCTCCTGGGGTGCACCGAAAGCGGTAAAAGAAAGTTTGTGATTATCTCCAAAATCTTTTGAAAAGTTTACGAAGTAAGAATAACCTTCAAATGGAGTTCCATCTATATAACCGTCTCCGGAAGTTTTGGAAGCACTAATTGTTGCGG
The DNA here is from genome assembly GCA_035468275.1 of Salegentibacter sp. Taxonomy (GTDB): domain Bacteria; phylum Bacteroidota; class Bacteroidia; order Flavobacteriales; family Flavobacteriaceae; genus Salegentibacter. The sequence goes on along the minus strand of DATISX010000165.1, from coordinate 7,892 downwards.
CAAAACCATTGTCTAAAAGACCTGTAGATAAAGTAAATCCATATTTTTGATATCCGTCATTTCCAGTACCGGCAAAAATATTTCCACCCTTGTCCATATCGGTAGTTTTGGTAAGGATATTTACGGTACCTCCTATTGAAGGAACGGCAACTCTGGCTGCACCCAAACCTCTTTGAACCTGCATAGAACGGGTAACATCAGAAAGTCCTGCCCAGTTACTCCAGTAAACTCTACCGTTTTCCATATCGTTAACGGGAACTCCGTTAACCATTACAGCAATATTTTCGGAATTAAAACCTCTTAAGCGAAGTTCAGCATCTCCATATCCTCCTCCTGACTTCGTAGCGTAAACACCCGGAGTTGAGTTCAATAATTCAGGAAATTCCTGGTTACCAAGACGAGTTTCAATTTCAGCAGCCTGAATTGTAGAAACAGCAACAGGAGTTTTTCGATCAATAGCTAAAGAGTAGCTGGTGATCACAATTTCTTCAAGAGCATCAGAGTCTGGAGATAAAGTGATTTCACCTATATCAGTCGTTTGACCGTTTGCAACAGAAAATTCAAGGGTTTGTTTTTCATACCCCACAAAGCTGATTTCTAGAGTACCTGAAGTCTCATTAGTTTTAAGACTAAAATTCCCATCAAAATCGGTAATCGTACCGGTGTTGGTTCCAATCACCGTTACGTTTGCTCCCGGAAGCGGACCTCCCATGTCAGAATCCAATACCTTTCCGGTAATTGTTCCCTGAGCAAAAATGGTAGCGGATGTTAAAAACAAGGCTAGAGCTAATAATTTCCTCATGTTTTAAAATTGTTTGTGTTGAGTTAAAATTTCCTTGCAAAAGAAACCTATTCCATAATTTCATGTATTACGGTAATGTTAAGGTTTTTAACTTTTGCGTGGCCAAAATTATAACAATTTTATAACTATTTGAGGTTATGAGGTCTAAATTTTAAAAGCTTTTTACTCAGAAGCCCAAATTATTGCAGAAAGTGTTTTAACAAATTTTTAGTAGAGGAGTCGTGGCCTACTATTTTCTTATTTTCAATTTCCGCTAAAATATTGGTCGCCAGTTGTTTTCCTAATTCAACTCCCCATTGGTCATAGCTGAAAATGTTCCAAATCACGCCCTGAACGAAGATTTTGTGCTCATACATAGCCACCAGTTTTCCAAGACTTTCTGGGGTTAGCTTCTCAAACAAAAGCGTGTTGGTAGGTTTGTTTCCTTCAAAAACTTTAAAAGGCAAAAGTTCCTCCAAAGCTCCGGGACTCATATTTTTTTCTTCTAGTTCTTTTCTAACCTCTTTTGAAGTTTTCCCCTGCAACAAAGCTTCAGTCTGGGCAAAGAAATTAGCCATAAGTTTATTATGGTGATCGGTATCTCCGAAAAGACTTTTCTTAAAACCTATAAAATCTGCAGGGATCAATTTTGTGCCCTGGTGAATTAATTGAAAAAAGGCATGCTGGGAATTAGTTCCGGGTTCTCCCCAAATTAGGGTTCCGGTTTGATAATTTACTTTCTCACCATTACGGTCTACACTCTTACCGTTGCTTTCCATGATGGCTTGTTGCAAATATGCCGGCAACCTATGAAGGTATTGCGAATAAGGAATTACAGCTTCGCTTTCGGCATTAAAAAAGTTATTATACCATACGCTCAACATGGCGAGTTGAACAGGTATATTTTCAGAAAGATCGGTTTCCTTGAAATGATGATCCATCTTCTGAGCTCCTTGAAGGAGCGCTTCAAAATTATTATAGCCTACGGCAAGACTAATAGACAACCCAACGGCACTCCAAAGGGAGAAACGGCCACCAACCCAATCCCACATGGGGAATACATTTTGGATATCGATGCCGAATTCTTCTACTTTTTCAATATTGGTGGAAACCGCAATAAAATGTTGGGAAACCGCGTCTTGTGGTGCTGTTTTTCTAAACCAGTTTCTTATAGTAGTCGCATTAGACCTTGTCTCCTGGGTAGTAAAGGTTTTAGAAACAACCAAGAAAAGTGTAGTTTCAGGATTAAGATCTTTAACTAGTTCATGCACATGATCTCCATCTACATTCGAAATAAAATGTACGTTAAGATGATTCTTATAATGTTTTAAGGCTTCTACAACCATAACAGGGCCAAGATCTGAACCTCCAATTCCGATATTTACAACATCGGTAAAGGCTTTTCCTGAATAGCCTTTTTTAATTCCATCTATAACTGAATTAGTGAATTTTTCGATCTTACTTTTTACTTCCTGAACTTCAGGAATTATATTTTCTCCATCGATTTCTATTACAGAATCCCCGGATGCCCTCAATGCGGTATGCAAAACCGGACGGTTTTCGGTTTGATTTATTGCTTCTCCTGAAAAATAAGCTTTAATAGCTTCCGGCAAGGCGCATTCTTTTGCCAAATCGTTTAGGAGTTCCCTGGTTTTGGAGGTAATTCGGTTTTTGCTGAAGTCGAGATATAAATCTTCCCATTCCAAGGTAAACTCTGCAGCACGATTGGAATTTTTTTCGAATAATTCCTTCATCTCCAGGTTTTTCACCTCTTTATAATGTTCAGCTAATTTCCTCCAGGCAGTTGTTTGGGTTGGATTTATATTTTTCAAAGCAATTATTTTTTAATGATTCAATTGAGGTGCAAATTTAAAAAAGAAAAATACGAAGTCAGCTTCGTATTCAACTTAAAATTGCGGAGGTAAGAGTATCCCGGATGGGGTTGATCTAAATTTCCTGGTAAGGAATATTGTCCAGCCTTTGTTTTAGCTCATCAATAGTAGCGAAATAGGTCTCCTTATGCTCGTCTTCAATGTGCTTCGCAGTAGGTAAATTCTGGCGATAAGGATCTACTTGTTGACCATTAACCCAAAAACGATAACATACATGAGGACCGGTAGCAAGGCCGGTACTTCCAACATATCCAATGATATCGCCCTGTTTAACCCGTTGCCCATTTCGTACATTTCGTTTGGACATATGAAGATACTGGGTAGTGTATTTACTGTTGTGCCGTACTTTCACATAATTCCCATTCGCAGAAGTATAACTTGATGCGATAATAGTACCATCGGCAGTGCTAACAATTGGAGTGCCGGTTGCTGCAGCATAATCAGTTCCAAGGTGAGCTTTCCAGCGTTTTTGGACAGGATGGAATCTACGTTTGGTATATCTACTTGAAATTCGGCTGTAGTTTAAAGGAGCTTTCAGAAAAAAGCTTTGGAGCGCCTTGGCCTCTTCATCGTAAAAATTAGCCTTTCCGGTTATAGAATCGGTTTCATAATTGAAGGCATAAAAAGGTCTTCCGGAATGCATGAAAACCGCAGCTTCCACATTCTCAATTCCGACGAAAATAGTGTCATCAATATATTTTTCATCATACACCATTTTAAACTGATCGCCTTTCTGAAGTTTAAAGAAATCTATGCTCCACTGGTAAATATTGGATAGTTCATAAACCAGGAGGTTACTCAAGCCCTGATTCTGCATCGCTTCTGAAAGGGAAGAGGTTATCACCCCGGAAATTTCTCGCTTTTTAATAGTAACAGGACGTCTATCTTTATATGCACTAACATCTTCCAGGTTTACTACCGTATAATTAATTTTATCATTTTCGTAAATAAAGAATTTAGGAGTTTGGGCCGAGTCTTTATCTTTTAGAATAATATATTTTTTACCGGCCCTTATCCGGGCAGGATTAAAAGTGTCTTTTACCTTTTCAGCTATCTCATGCACTTTTCCGGGACTCACCCCTTGTCTATCAAGGATACTTCCAAAAAAATCTCCTTTGGCGATGGTATCTACCACCACCTCAAAATCGTTGAGCACAAAACCATATTCCTTTACCACAGGTGGCGCCTTCACCTCAGCCACATCCTTATTTATGGCTTCATCTTTCACTTTCTCATTGCAAGCGGTAAAAGCCAACACTATCAACATCAGGTAACTAAACTTTTTCAATTTTTTCAAGCTGTTTTTTCTGTATTAAACTTATTTTCTACCCATTCTTTGCCCCATTCTTTTAATTCTTCTTCACTCCACAAATTAGGAAAGAAACTGTTTTTCTGAAAGCCCGGCGGAAGAAATTCTTTCCAGTTGGTACCTCCAGTTGCCTTTATGGTTTTATTATCTTTATTTAAATAACGATATGCAGCACCAATATGCATTAAAGGCCAATTGATATTTACATAAACGTCAAAACTACGCAATGCATTAATTAATCCCGAATTATTTTTAATTTCTTCGGGTAAATTCAGGTAAGTATGATAGATGGTCTTCCCTTCAACTTCCCGCGCAAGCTTTAAAAAGCTGTCTTTATATTGTTTTTCAAACTGTTTTAAAGTAAGCGTCTTTTCACCGCTTTTCAAATCTATCCCACCTTTCTTCCAGTAAATATTTTCCAATAACTCTGCAAACCCGTTTTCCGCAGAAAAATTGCTTCGGATTTCAAAAGGAATTAAATTTTCAAGGGGAGTTGAATAGATCTCAATCATCCGAAATTGCGCCGATTGAAAGCCGCTGGCCGGCAAAAGCGCCATTCTGAATTTCAGAAACTGCTCTCTATCCATCCCTTTGATCATTACATCAAAAGATTCAGTGAGAATTCTGAAATACCTGTTTAATCGGTGAAATTTTTCAATATAAATGGAAGCATCCTGATCTTTTGCTTCAATGATTTGCTTCTGCTCATGGATAATGAGCTTAAAATATAATTCGGTGATCTGGTGATAAGAAATAAAGATTTTCTCATCGGGAAAATGCGTAAGGGTTTTTTGAAGGCTTAAAAGAGTATCTAGTTTGATATAGTCCCAATAGGTAAGGTACTTATCATATAATAGACCGTCAAGATAGGAACCGAGGTCCTGCCCGGAATTTTTAAATTTCTCTTCGAGTTTAATAATTCTTTCGGCAATCTCGGGCTTGATTTCCATGTTAATCTACAATTATTCTGAAAGGATGTTTTAGTCCTTTATAAGCGTCCAGATCCGCATCAAGCGATCCAACTTTTAGATCGGCTTCAATTTTTACGGGCAATTTATTAGCATCATCAGAAACCCAAAAAGTAAGGCTTTCCTTTTCTTTAAACACCCTTCCGGCCATAACCAACGGCCTGAATTTGAGCGTTGCTACTTTCCCAAACTTGGTATTAATCACCTCGCGGCCAAGGAACCTAAGCTTAAAATTCATAGTTTCATCGTCAATAAAAAGGTTGAGTTGCATTTCATGTCCCGGCCTCAGCTCATCACCATTAATATTGTTGCGAATATAATAAAATGCCGATAACATATCGTGCACATTTTCCTGGACTGAATAAGTATTATTCTTCCCATGCTTTTTGTCGAATACGTGCGCTTTATTATCATTGTGGTTAAAGTCTATTTCCAAATCTTTGGTATAACCTCCCTCGTCTATTTTCCTGATAAATTTATAAGGTTTCCCGTCCTTCTTATCAACAAAAGTCTGATAATCATCGTCCACTTTGAAAAAGAGATGCAGAAGCCCGGTAGATTTTCCGCGACCTTTTATATGGTAAACGGCTTTGTTCTCAAGGATGGTTTCATCTACTTCCATAGTGGCATAACTCGCATTAAAAGGACCGTAATGAATCCTGAAGCGAAACCATTCGCCAGCTTCAAAAGCTTGTTGGGATTGCGCCTGCATTGCAAGGCCGCTAATAAGTATGGTAAGAATTGTAAATATTTTTTTCATGGCTTAGGTCTACTGAAATAAGTAAAAATTCGTTTTACACTAGCAATATTTACAATTTCTATTCCAAATGTATTAAAACAAAAAACCCCATCAAATTAATGATGAGGTTTTTGTCTTATTAACCAACTAAAACTTAAATTATGAAAAAAATTAATCACATAGTTTTGGTAACCACTCCAAAAATGCGAGTGCAAAAGTCCCAAAACTGTACTTTATTAGCAATAAAAAAATTAAGTTTAACTAAAGTGCTACGATTAATTTAAACTTTTATCGAATTGTGTTTTAGGTTGGTATGAATTTATTATTAAGTTAATGTACCTCTCAAATCCTGCTCTCTTTCAATTGCCTCAAAAAGTGCTTTAAAATTTCCTTTTCCGAAAGATTGAGCCCCTTTCCGCTGAATGATCTCAAAGAACATTGTTGGTCGGTCTAAAACAGGTTTAGTGAAAATTTGTAGTAAATACCCTTCATCGTCCCTGTCTACTAAAACTCCCAATTCCCTTAAAGGTTCAAGTTCTTCATCTATTTCTCCAACTCTATCAAGGAGGGTATCATAATAGGTCTCAGGCACATGTAGGAATTCTACACCACGATCCCTGAGTGATGTTACGGTTTCTATAATATTATCGGTTGACAAGGCAATATGTTGTACTCCCGCCCCATTATAAAAATCTATATATTCTTCAATCTGGGATTTTTTCTTTCCTTCAGCAGGCTCATTAATAGGGAATTTTATCCTTCCATTACCATTGCTCATCACCTTACTCATAAGGGCAGTATAGTCTGTGGAAATATCCTTATCGTCGAAGGAAACCATTTGAGCGAATCCCATAACCTTTGCATAAAATTCAACCCACTTGTTCATTTCGTTCCACCCTACATTTCCAACCATATGGTCTATGAATTTGAGACCGGTGCCTTTGGTTTCCACCCTGGAAGCATAAGCCTTATATCCGGGTAAAAACGGACCGGTATATTTATTGCGCTCAACGAACAGGTGTATAGTTTCCCCGTAGGTATGAATTCCAGAAATTACGGCTTTCCCATGATCATCTTCCAGTTCATAAGGCTCTACGTAGGATTTCGCACCTCTTTTGGTGGTTTCCTCATAACTTTTTCGGGCATCGTCTACCCAAAGGGCTACCATTTTTACGCCATCACCGTGTTTATTGATGTGAGCGTTAATATCGCCATCAGGTGATAAAGGGGAAGTCAAAACAATTCTAATCTTCCCTTGTTGCAATACGTAAGAAACCTGGTCTTTTCTTCCTGTTTCCAAACCGGAATAAGCAATTGGTTCAAAGCCCCACGCATGTTGATAGTAATAAGCAGCTTGCTTGGCATTACCAACATAGAGCTCAACGAAATCGGTTCCGAGGATGGGAAGGAAATCTTCTGCCTCGGCCATTACCTTTTCAAGTTTCAATGATGTGTTATCGGTAGTCATAAATTATATTTTTAACTTTTCTTCAATTAAATTTTTTATTCTAACCATGATTTATGGTAGCTCTCATCGGCTATTTTCATGGCTTCTTCTGTAAGTTTTAAGGGCTTAAATGTATCAACCATTACGGCCAATTCTTCGGTTTCTACCTGGCCAATACTTCTTTCTACAGCTCCCGGATGCGGCCCGTGCGGGATTCCTGCAGGATGCAGGGAAATATGACCCGCTTCAATGTCATTTCGACTCATGAAATCTCCGTCAACATAATAAAGCACCTCATCGCTATCTATATTACTGTGAGAATATGGAGCCGGGATCGCATCAGGGTGATAATCGTATTTTCTGGGGCAAAAACTACACACCACAAACGCATCGGTTTCAAAAGTTTGGTGAACCGGTGGCGGTTGATGAATTCTTCCCGTAATTGGTTCAAAATCGTGAATACTGAAGGCATAAGGGTAATTATAGCCATCATAACCTACCACATCAAAAGGATGGGTAGCATACACCATATCAAAAATTTCCCCTTGTTTTTTTACTTTGATAAGGAAATCTCCTTTTTCATCATTTGTTTCAAGTTCGTAAGGCTGCCTGAGATCTCTTTCACAAAACGGAGAGTGCTCCAGTAATTGCCCGAACCAGTTTCGGTATCTTTTTGGGGTATAAATTGGACGTCTTGATTCTACAATGAACAAACGGTTATCCTCATCGTCAAAATCGATCTTATAAATAATTCCC
>DATISX010000164.1:0-2721 GCA_035468275.1 Salegentibacter sp. | reverse complement strand
ACAACAAACAACAAACAACAAACTAGCTTCGATTTAATCTACTTCGACGGCCACCACACTAAAGAAGCTACTTTAAAATATTTTGAATTATTGCTGCCAACTGCGCATAATGAATCGGTTTTTATTTTTGATGATATCCATTGGTCAAGGGGAATGGAGGAAGCCTGGGAGATGATCAAAAAGCATCCGGAAGTTCGGGTGAGCATCGATACTTTTTACCTGGGATTGATATTTTTCAGAAAAGAACAGGCAAAACAAGATTTTATAATTCGGTTGTAACAAATCGACAGGTCCGGCGTCCTATTAACACAAAACATTCTGCATGAGCAAAGTCATTGAGATCAGAAATATAACCCGGGATTTTCCGCTGGGGAGTGAGATAGTAAAGGTTTTAAAAGGTATCGATCTGGACATAGATCGGGGAGAATACGTTGCCCTGATGGGGCCTTCGGGATCGGGTAAATCCACGCTAATGAACCTGTTGGGTTGCCTGGATACTCCAACTTCCGGCACTTATATCCTGAACGGAGAAGATGTTAGTAAGATGAGCGATGATGAGTTGGCGGAGATCAGGAATAAAGAGATTGGTTTTGTGTTTCAGACCTTTAACCTTTTGCCCAGAACTACTGCCCTTGACAATGTTGCCCTACCAATGGTTTATGCGGGTTATTCCAAAGCTGAAAGAACCAAACGGGCAGAAGAAGTGCTCACTAACGTAGGGCTTGCCGATAGGATGGACCATAAACCCAACCAACTTTCAGGAGGACAAAGACAAAGGGTGGCCGTAGGTCGTGCGCTTGTGAACAATCCTTCTATAATTCTGGCTGATGAGCCCACGGGAAACCTGGACTCGGTGACTTCCGTAGAGATCATGAAACTCCTTGATAAAATCCACGCTGATGGAAATACGGTTATTGTAGTTACCCACGAAGAAGAAATCGCAAGACATGCCCACAGAATCGTAAGACTAAAAGATGGCATGATTGAAAGCGATGTACAACAGGAAAGAGTTGCCCCCTAAAATCTCAATAACTTAGTTTTTATCTTCCAGCAAGGGCACAAATCTGAACTGCCCAAACTCGGTTTTATCAAATTCCTGTGGAGATTTCCTGATGAACATAGTCATGGTCTGAACTTCCGAACCAACAGGAATTACCATCCTTCCCCCTACTTTTAATTGGCCTAAAAGATCTTTTGGAACAAAAGGGGCACCCGCCGTTACTATTATCTTATCGAAAGGCGCATATTCCGGTAAACCCTTGTACCCATCCCCAAAGCTCAGGTATTTTGGTCGGTATCCAATTTTAGTCAGAAAGTTTTTGGTCTTTTTATAAAGTTCGTGCTGGCGCTCTATGCTGTAAACCTTCGCTCCCAATTCGCAGAGCACCGCGGTCTGGTAGCCACTGCCGGTTCCTATTTCCAGGACCTTCTCCCCTTTTTCAATCTCCAACTTTTCAGTCTGGAAAGCTACGGTATAAGGTTGCGAGATGGTTTGATCGGCAGCGATGGGAAAGGCTTTATCCTGGTAAGCGTGATCTTCGAAACTACTATCCATAAATAGATGCCGCGGAATTTTCCCGATGGCTTCCAGCACCTTTTTATCAGATATCCCCTTTCGGGTAATAGTCTTTACAAGCTGCTGTCTTTTTCCCTTATGACGAAAGTTATCCTGAATCACCTTAACAAAACTTTAGGATGTAAAAATACTCAAAGAAAGCGATGATTTGCAAGCAAAAGCATCAAGGATTATTAGCCGGTTTTCTAAACTATTTGCAATCAAAATGCTATTTTTGTTTCAAAAGCTAAAATATATGTTGAAAGTTGGGGTTCTGGGGGCAGGACACTTAGGAAAAATACATTTAAGACTCCTTCAGGAATCGGAAAAATATGAGTTGGTCGGGTTTTATGATGCAAATCCGGAAAACGCGAAAAAGGTATCAGAAGAATTTAATTATAAAGCCTACTCAGATCTTGATAAACTCATTCAGGCAGTAGATGTTGTTGATGTAGTTACACCGACGCTTTCACATTTTGAGGTCGCTAAAAAAGCGATTTCCGCAGGAAAACATCTTTTTATTGAAAAGCCCATTACCAACACTTATGAGGAAGCTCAGGAGCTTATCAAATTAGCAAAAGAAAAAGGCGTAAAAGGCCAGGTTGGGCATGTAGAACGCTTCAATCCTGCCTTTAGAGCAGTAGTTTCCAGAATAGACAATCCAATGTTCATCGAAGCCCACCGCCTGGCGGAGTTTAATCCGCGGGGGACTGATGTACCGGTGGTGCTGGACCTGATGATCCACGATATCGATGCTATTCTAAGCGTTGTAAAATCTAAGGTAAAAAGCATTAACGCCAGCGGGGTCTCAGTAATTAGCGATACGCCTGATATCGCGAACGCGCGGATAGAGTTCGAAAATGGCTGCGTGGCAAATCTCACCGCCAGCAGGATCTCGATGAAGAATATGCGAAAAGCCAGGTTCTTTCAGCGGGATGCCTATATTTCTGTAGATTTCCTTGATAAAATATGCGAAGTTGTAAAGATGAAGGATGCACCTGAGAATCCGGATGAATTTGCAATGATACTTCAGAATGCTGAAGGGATAAAAAAACAGATCTATTTTGATAATCCTGAGGTGTCTCCAAACAACGCCATCCTGGAAGAACTGGAGACCTTTGCCGATGCCATAAACAACAACACAACTCCAATCGTGACTTTGGAAC
>DATISX010000163.1:0-16316 GCA_035468275.1 Salegentibacter sp. | reverse complement strand
CGCTTCTATAGAATTCAATATTGGAAATCTTGAATTCAGAGTGGCAGATCAGGGCATCTTCAATTTTCCGTTCATCTGGCATTTTAACACCTATATCGCTGCTTTTCTGAAATTATTCCTGGCGATCGTTATTGTTTCAATGATTTCGAATGAATACAGCAATCGCACGCTCAAACAGAATTTAATAGACGGATTAAGCAAAAAAGAATTTATCAGCTCCAAGTTTCTTACTGTACTGGTTTTCGCTTTAGCTTCTACTCTCTTTGTTTTTATTCTTTCGTTAATTTTAGGGCTCTCGTTTTCAGATTATACTGAAGGCTCCATCATTTTTACAGACCTGGAATATCTTTTGGCTTATTTTTTAAACCTTACCGGGTTCTTCGCTTTCTGTATGTTCGCCGGAATGCTAATCAAAAGATCTGCCTTTGCCCTTGGTTTCATCTTTATCTGGTGGGTTTTAGAGAACATCGCTTACGGAATTATGAAATGGCGATTATTCCGCGATTCTGAAGTTGCAGATAAGATTGCCGGATTTTTTCCTCTGGAAGCGATGAGTAAACTCCTGGTAGAACCCTTCAGCCGACTTGGAGCGGTGCAAATGGCTGCCTCTCAAATGGGTTCTGATATTGAAAAAGATTATTCTGTTCATTTCATCGATCTTCTTATCGTGATCGCCTGGACGGTTATTTTTGTCTTTCTGTCTTATAAATTATTAAAGAATCGTGATTTATAATCGATTATTTAATGATTTTAAGTTGAAATTTAAGTCATTTGAAAGGGTATGATAATTGCTTAAGTTGTGGAGGCTAAGAAAAAGAACTTCATGAAATTCAATTTACAATCAGATTATAAACCAACCGGAGACCAACCTCAAGCTATCCAACAGCTGGTAGAGGGCCTAAACAAGAATGACCGTTATCAAACCCTGTTGGGAGTTACGGGTTCCGGTAAAACTTTTAGTATGGCCAATGTGATTCAGGAGGTACAAAAACCAACCCTGGTCCTGGCACATAACAAAACCCTTGCTGCCCAGCTCTATTCAGAATTCAAGCAATTTTTCCCCGATAATGCGGTGGAATATTTTGTGAGCTATTACGACTATTACCAGCCCGAAGCATTTATTCCTTCTTCGGGAACCTATATAGAAAAAGATCTTTCGATAAATGAAGAGATTGAGAAACTCAGACTCAGTACCACTTCCTCTCTTTTAAGCGGAAGAAGAGATGTAATAGTTGTAGCCTCGGTTTCCTGTTTGTACGGTATTGGAAACCCGGTAGAGTTTCGTAAAAATGTGGTTTCCATTGAAAGAGATATGAAAATTTCCCGGACAAATTTACTGCATAAGCTTGTTCAGAGTCTTTATTCCCGTACTGAAGCTGAATTCTCCCACGGAAATTTCAGGATAAAAGGAGATACCGTAGATGTATACCCGAGTTATGCCGACAACGCCTTCAGAATACATTTTTTTGGAGATGAAATTGAGGAAATTGAAGCCTTTGATCCAGGAACAAATGATGTGCTCGAAAAATATGAGCGCTTGAATATTTATCCCGCGAACATGTTTGTGACATCACCGGATGTACTTCAGGGAGCAATCCACATGATTCAGGATGATTTGGTGAAACAGGTGGATTATTTCAGGGATATCGGAAAACATCTTGAAGCGAAACGACTTGACGAAAGAACAAATTTTGACCTCGAGATGATCCGGGAGCTGGGTTATTGTTCCGGAATAGAAAATTACTCGAGATACCTGGACGGCAGGAAACCCGGAACGAGGCCTTTCTGCCTTTTGGATTATTTCCCCGATGATTATTTAATGGTTGTAGACGAAAGTCACGTGACCATCCCGCAGGTGCATGCCATGTATGGAGGTGACCGTTCCAGAAAGGAAACCCTTGTAGATTATGGTTTCAGATTGCCTGCCGCAATGGATAACAGGCCTTTGAAATTTGAAGAATTTGAAGCATTGCAGAATCAGGTGGTTTATGTTAGTGCAACCCCGGCGGATTACGAACTTCAGAAATCTGAAGGCGTATATGTCGAGCAGGTTATTCGTCCAACCGGTTTGCTGGATCCGGTAATTGAGGTTCGCCCAAGTTTAAACCAGATAGATGACCTGGTGGAGGAAATTCATGTGCGTGTAGAAAAAGATGAACGGATTTTGGTGACCACACTTACCAAAAGAATGGCCGAAGAACTGACAAAATACTTAACCCGAATCGATGTTCGCTGCCGGTACATACACTCAGATGTTGATACCCTGGAGCGGGTTGAAATAATGCAGGATCTTCGGAAAGGGATTTTTGATGTTCTTATCGGAGTAAACCTGCTTCGAGAAGGACTGGATTTACCAGAGGTTTCTCTTGTAGCCATTATTGATGCAGACAAAGAAGGTTTTCTGCGGAGTAATCGATCCTTAACCCAGACCGTCGGTCGGGCCGCGCGACACGTAAACGGAAGGGCTATTCTTTATGCTGATAAAATTACAAATAGTATGCAGAAGACCATAGACCAAACCAATTATCGCAGGGAGAAACAGATCGCTTACAATAAGGAGCATAACATCACTCCTACTGCTCTGGTAAAGAAAATAGACAGTGCATTGGTTAAGCAAAAGCTGGATATATATGATTATGAAAAGCCATTAACAACGAAGGCTGCTGAGGCAGAAATGGCTTATCTCACCAAACCGCAAATCGATAAAAAAGTTAGAGAGAAACGCAAAGCAATGGAAGCCGCTGCAAAAGACCTGGATTTTATGGAAGCAGCCCGATTACGCGATGAAATTAAAGTTTTACAGGAAAAAGCGAAGGAAAAGGCCTGATTTTATTAGGGTTTCCCCGTAAAATTTATAAAAAGAGTGATTTTTTTTGAATTTTGGCTAATTTTAAATTCTCCATAACACGTAGCGAACTTTCACTAAATTCATTCAGAGATGAAATGGACAGTTCTCTTCATTGTATTTTTTTCGCCTTTTTCACTCCTATCCCAGGTAGGGGTTGGCACCACTTCTCCGGGAGCACAACTCGAAATCGTGGCATCCGATCCTTCAAATCCTGCAAATATTGATGGAATATTAATACCCAGGTTAAATAGTTTTCCGTCAGGTAATCCAGGTGCCGCCCAACATGGAATGCTGATTTTTCTCAATAAAGACCTTCCTTTATTCCCAGCAGGGTTTTATTACTGGCACAATAATGAATCGGAATGGAAATCGATCGTGGCAGATGCAAAGGCGGAAAATTTTCATGAAGAAAACACTTCAGAAAGCCCCGGCAACATTGATGACCCCATTTTCAGAAAGGGAAGTATCGGGATTGGTGCCGAAGAGATTTTCAGTAAACTGCAAATTGCAATAAATCCCGGGGAAGACCTGGATATCAAGAAAGGCATAGAAATAGACAATAGCAATTCAGAAAATACCCGAAACACCTATGGGATTGATATTAAAAACCGCAGTAAAACCAATGCTATAAAATATGGAATAAAAAACCATGTAACCGGCGATGGTGGTGGCAAGCGGTATGGTATTTATAACTCGACGTCTCAGGGAGCCAGCGGTTCTGATATTTACGGAATCTATAATTCTGTAGGAAGAACAGAGGGTGCTACCAGCTACAATTACGGAATCTATACCGAAATTGGAGCAGCTTCGGGAAGGGGTAACATCTATGGAATTTACGCCAAAGCTCAAGGCAATAGCAGTTCAGAAGTTTATGCCGGTTATTTTGCAGGTCGTGTTGGTATTGGGAGCGACCCTGCCAGTGATTATGTTCTACCCGATACCAGAGGCAGCGAAGGGCAGGTTCTAATGGCAGAAAAGAACGGGGAAGTTAAATGGAAAAATAGTGGGCATAAGGTTTACACCTCTACCGCAAGTGCCACAGGCAATTATGATATTCCTGATGAGACCTATACCTTAAGAATTAACAACCAGGTTTCGGGTATAAACATCCCAAGTGCTTCAGCGAATGCTGGCCGGATAATAGTTTTGATTGGTTGGAATGGAATATCCAACAAAACTTTAAATTTTCAAGAGACTTATAAGCTGTTGGAAATCAAATCGAATGCCCAAATAACCGAAATTGGTTCCCGGGATGTCTTTACAATTCAAAGTGCCGGGAACCGCTGGCTGTTAATTCATAGAAATTAGCAATAATTTCATATAAAAAAACCCCACGGGAATTCCGTGGGGCTTTTTAAATAATGAATTAAAAATCACCTGATATCGATCATTCTTTTCGCCTGTACCTTTGCTTCTTCGCGCTTTGGCAACCCTATAAACAGAACTCCATCCTTATAAGAAGCAGATATTTTTTCGGTATCTACACTTTCAGGTAAACTAAAGGCACGTTTAAAATTGCTGTAGCTGAATTCACGTCTTGTGTATCTCCCGTTTTTATCTGAAGTTTCTTTTTCTTTCTTTTCTTCAGAAGAAATGGTCAAAACATCATTATCAAGCTCGATATTGAAGTCGGCTTTTGTTTTTCCGGGTGCAGCTACCTCAACAGTAAATGCTTCTTCATCTTCCTGGATGTTCACTGCAGGAATACTGGTTCCAATACTGTTTACATTGGTTGTACCTCCTAACCAATCGGTTTTAAACATATCGTCAAAAACCGATGGCAACCAATTGGTCTCATCTCTTTTAATTAGACTCATAGCTATCATATTTTTGGTTAAACATTTTATTTTCTGAAAAGTGATTAGCAAATTAAATTCCATTTAAAATATTATGACTATTTGTCTGAACTTCACTGCTTTACCCTGCCTTTTTGACGCGCAAAGCATAATTAATAATCTGGTTATATCAGGAAATACCTAACTTAGACCAAAATCTGTCTTAATGAAGAAATTTTGGTCTAATTTATTTGGGACTTTGCATGCAATTAAAAGTAAGATTGCATTCTTTCCCGCACTATTTGCTGTTATTGGCTTTTTGCTGGCTTTCATTATGATCTACGCTGAAAATCGTGGGATTTCTGAATACCTAATGAATAACTTCCCCAGTCTTGTGGTTAATGATGGGAATACGGCCTTAACTATCCTGAGCGCCTGTATTACCGGACTGATTTCGATGATGGTTTTTAGTTTTTCAATGGTTATGGTTTTATTGAATCAGGCCTCCACCAATTATTCTCCCCGACTTTTGCCCGGGCTTATTTCAGACAAAAAGCACCAAATAATTTTGGGGATTTATCTGGCGACGATTCTTTATTGCATTTTTATTGCCGTATCTATTCAACCTGAAGGAGAAGATTATCAGGTTCCGGGATTTTCGGTTCTGATAGGCATCATTTTTACCGTCATCTGTATGTGGGCCTTTATTTATTTCATTCACACCATTTCCCAAAGTATTCAGATAAATAATATTCTGGATGGAATTTTCAATTCGGCTAAAGACCGCCTGAATTTTTTAATCGAGGATCCTGCAGACACCACACAAGATTTTCCAGATTGCAAGAACTGGCCGGAATACTACGCTGAAAAAAGCGGGTATTTTCAGCATCTGAATCTTGAAAACTTAAAAGCTGTTTGCGACAGGGAAAAAATTAATATCCGGATCCTTCCCGTAAAAGGAGTATTTGTTTTAAAGGGAATTCCATTATTCAGAGCCTCCAGGAAATTAGATGAGGAGACATTTAAAGAAATACGTAACGCTATAGTTTTCTCCCGGGGGGAATTAGTTTCCCGCAATTATGCACTCGCATTTAAACAAATCACCGAAATCATCGTGAAAGCGATGTCTCCGGGAATAAATGATCCAGGCACAGCACTGAATGGATTGGATTACCTTACAGAACTTTTTGCGATGAGAATGCTAAAAAATGATTCAAGCGTCCATATCACAGATAAGGGAAACAAGATTAAAGAATATGTTCTTGACTTCAAAGACCTCATGTATAATGTAATGGCTTCCCTTCGAACGTATTGTAAAGAAGATATCACCCTTGTCCAAAAACTCGGTTTCATGTTCCAATATTTAAAATCACAGGAAAGTATAGACCCAGGCTTTTATAATGTAATAGATACTGAAGCTAAAACTTTAATGTATGATGCTTTTCAGGAAATCACAAACCCAAAGGACCAGGAAGTACTGAAGGAAATTTCTGAAAAATTAAATTTGAATAGTTAACAGGCTAAAATCAGAAAAGTTTAATTTTGCGATATGGGATTAACAAACAACGATATTTTTAAGAAATTAAGAGTGGCTCATAAATTACGCGATGATGATATCGTGAAAATATGTGGACTGGTAGATTTTAAGGTTACAAAAAGTGAAATTGGAGCGATTTTCCGCAGCGAGGACCATCCAAAATATGTGGAATGTGGAGATCAGTTTCTTCGGAATTTTCTTAATGGTCTCATTATTCACCTGCGTGGCCCAATGCCCGAAAAGAAACCTAAACCGAAACAGGATTAAAAAATAAAACCTCCTTCAAACTTGAAGGAGGTTTTTTAATTCAAAACATTCACAGGAGCTTAACGCACCAGTTTTTTATATTTAATTCGTTTCGGGATAAGATCACCACCCAATCGTTTTTTCTTATTCTCTTCATAATCAGAAAAACTTCCTTCAAAGAAATAAACCTGGGAATCACCTTCAAAAGACAAAATATGGGTGCACACCCTATCCAGGAACCACCTGTCGTGAGAAATTACCACCGCACAACCGGCAAAATTCTCCAGCCCTTCTTCAAGCGCTCGTAGTGTATTTACATCTAGATCGTTGGTAGGCTCATCGAGAAGTAAAACGTTTCCTTCTTCTTTCAGCGTCATCGCTAAATGTAGTCGGTTTCTCTCTCCTCCCGAAAGCATATTTACCTTCTTATTTTGTTCACTTCCACTGAAATTAAATCTGCTCAAATAAGCACGGGAATTAACCTGTCTTCCCCCCATCATAATGAGTTCCTGTTCATCGCTAAAGTTTTGCCAGATGGTCTTTTCAGGATCGATATTCGAATGTGCCTGATCTACATAAGCGATCTTGGCGGTTTCCCCAACCTCAAAAGTTCCTTTGTCGGGTTTTTCCTCACCCATAATCATTTTAAAGATCGTGGTTTTTCCCGCTCCGTTAGGTCCAATAACTCCAACGATTCCGGCTTGAGGCAATTTAAAATTCAAATCCTCATAAAGCAATTTATCTCCAAAAGCCTTGCTAACGCCCTGGGCTTCTATAACATTGGTTCCAAGTCGCGGCCCGTTTGGAATATAGATCTCCAGTTTTTCGTCGACCTGTTTCTGATCCTGACTTAGCAATTTATCATAGTTATTAAGACGGGCTTTCTGTTTGGCTTGTCTTCCTTTCGGATTCATCCTGGCCCACTCCAATTCGCGCTCCAGTGTTTTTTGTCGTTTGCTTGCCTGCTTTTGTTCCTGAGCCAGGCGTTTAGATTTCTGATCCAGCCACGAAGAATAATTTCCTTTCCACGGAATACCTTCTCCCCTATCTAATTCCAATATCCATCCCGCTACATTATCGAGAAAGTACCTATCGTGAGTAACAGCGATCACAGTTCCTTTATACTGCGCCAGGTGATGTTCCAGCCAATGCACCGATTCGGCATCGAGATGGTTGGTAGGCTCATCCAAAAGTAAAACATCGGGCTCCTGAAGCAAAAGTCGACATAAAGCCACCCTTCTTTTTTCCCCACCAGAAAGCACACTTATAGGCTTATCAGGTTCCGGAGTTCGAAGGGCATCCATTGCGATTTCGAGTTTAGTATCGAGTTCCCAGGCATTGCTGGCATCAATTCTATCCTGTAGTACCGCCTGCTTGTCCATGAGCTTTTGCATCTTATCGGCATCTTCATACACCTCAGGCAGGCCAAACATATCGTTGATCTTATTATATTCGTCCAGAATTTCAACGGTTTCAGCAACTCCTTCTTTCACGATATCCAATACCGTTTTATCCTCATCGAGTTTAGGTTCCTGTTCAAGATACCCAACTGAATAGCCCGGAGAGAAAACCACATCACCCTGGTAATTTTTATCTTCCCCGGCAATTATGCGAAGCAAAGTAGATTTCCCGGAACCGTTTAGTCCAAGGATCCCGATCTTAGCTCCATAAAAGAAACTCAAATATATATTCTTCAACACAGGAGTGTTCGCAGTTTTATACGTTTTGGTCACTCCAGACATTGAAAAAATCACTTTTTTATCGTCTGACATATTGATTTATTTTTAAAGATTTGAACTTCAGAAGTTTAATTTCTGAAGAATTGCAAATATCATAAATTTACTTTAGAAAATTATTGGAATTCATCCTGAATAAACGCCAAGTAACCTCGAAATAACCAGAAGTTGCCCGGTATGATACGCGGTGTGTTCTACCACCAACATTATTTCCCGCAAGAGGCTTTGATCCCTGGCATTTTTTACCGGTTCCTGTAGCTTATTTTCTTTATTCAGGATAAAAGAGGCAAAATGATCTCTTTCCTGAAAGTAATGCTCTTTTAATTTCTCCCAGGCAGCTTCATTTTCCGGTTTTGCTGAATCGGGCCAGTAAGCTTCAGGCCAATTCGGGGTTTTGTAAGAATCAGCAAGACAAAAGTCCAGAATATCCTTCTGGGTAAACCTTATATGATAGAAGACTTCATAAAAAGAATAGGGTAATCCTGGCGGACGTTCTCCCAACTTTTCAAAAGGAAATTCCTGAATAAAATCCTGAATTGGAATAAAAGCCTCTCCGCCCATGAGATGTTTAACCAATTGCTGCCGGCTTTCAGAAGATTTCATATTAGACCCTTCCTTTTAGCGCATTAAAAACCCAGGAAATTGCAAAAAACCCAATTCCAACCACAGAAAATCCTATAGCGTAATCTATATATTTAAGAACGCCAAGCAAAACCAAAGCCGTCCCTATAATAAACATTATAAAAGACGCCCATCCGAAGATGGTATTTTTATTCATTCCCATAATCTATTCTTTACTGTAAATATCGGGTTTTTGAATATAATTTAGCCTTTAAAAATAGCACCTATTTTGTATTTTAGCCAAAATAGAGTTGACAAATAATTTAAAAATTGAAACTTTCTTAAGAAATAATTCATTTACTTCAGAAAAAAGACAATATGAACATGACTTTTAATAAGAATGAAGACCATAATAAACTTCTGGTTTCTTCTTTGAATCATAAATTAAAACGAATTAAACTTGGTGGTGGCGAAAAACGCATAGAAAAGCATCATGCAAAGGGAAAAATGACCGCCAGAGAACGCATTGATTTTCTCCTGGATGATCCTAAAAATTCCATTGAAATTGGTGCTTTTGCCGGAGATGGAATGTATGAGGAACATGGTGGCTGTCCTTCAGGAGGAGTGGTTGTGAAAATAGGATATGTTTCTGAAAAACAGTGCATCATCGTGGCCAATGACGCTACGGTAAAAGCCGGAGCATGGTTTCCTATCACAGGGAAAAAGAACCTTCGCGCCCAGGAGATAGCTATCGAAAACCGACTTCCCATAATTTACCTGGTTGACAGTGCTGGGGTTTATCTACCTATGCAGGATGAAATATTTCCCGACAAAGAACATTTCGGAAGAATTTTCAGAAATAATGCCGTCATGAGTTCAATGGGCATTACTCAAATTGCAGCCGTGATGGGAAGTTGTGTTGCCGGTGGTGCTTACTTGCCAATTATGAGCGATGAGGCTCTAATCGTAGAAAAAACCGGAAGTATCTTTTTAGCCGGAAGTTATCTGGTAAAAGCCGCCATTGGAGAAAGTGTGGATAACGAAACCCTTGGTGGAGCTACTACACATTCCGAAATTAGCGGAGTTACAGACTACAAAGCTAAAGATGATAAAGATGCACTTACCCGTATAAAAAATATCATGGATAAAATAGGGGATTTCGACAAAGCCGGATTCAGCCATAAAAAAGCTGTA
Source organism: Salegentibacter sp. (assembly GCA_035468275.1). Lineage (GTDB taxonomy): Bacteria > Bacteroidota > Bacteroidia > Flavobacteriales > Flavobacteriaceae > Salegentibacter. The sequence goes on along the minus strand of DATISX010000163.1, from coordinate 6,419 downwards.
AAGCCTAAGGAAAAGCCTGAAGATATCTACGGAATTCTGCCTAAAAAACGCAGCGATCAATACGATGTAAGGGAAATTATTTCCCGCCTGGTAGATGGCTCAGAATTTGAAGAATATAAAGAAGGCTACGGGCAAACCTTGATTACCGGTTATGCCAGGATTGATGGATGGGCAGTGGGAATAGTCGCTAATCAACGTAAAGTTGTAAAAACCAAGAAAGGTGAAATGCAGTTTGGCGGGGTGATCTATTCAGACTCGGCGGATAAAGCAACGCGTTTTATCGCCAACTGCAATCAGAAAAAAATTCCTTTGGTATTCCTTCAGGATGTTACCGGATTTATGGTTGGTAGTAAAAGCGAACACGGCGGAATTATAAAAGATGGTGCTAAAATGGTTAATGCTGTTAGCAACTCTGTAGTGCCGAAATTCACTATAATTATGGGAAATTCCTACGGTGCCGGTAATTACGCAATGTGCGGAAAGGCATACGATCCAAGACTTATCGTTGCCTGGCCAAGCGCCGAACTTGCCGTTATGGGTGGAACCCAGGCCGCAAAAGTCCTTGCTCAGATTGAAACCGCCGCTCTGGAGAAAAGAGGCGAGAAAGTTGACGAAGAAAAGGAAAAAGAAGTTTTCAACAAAATTAAATCCAGATACGACGAACAAACTTCTCCCTACTACGCAGCCGCCCGGCTTTGGACAGATGCCATTATAGATCCTTTAGAGACACGCAAATGGATCTCCATGGGAATTGAAGCGGCTAACCACGCTCCTATTCAGAAAGACTTTAATATGGGAGTAATTCAAACTTAATGAACCTATAAAATTCTATGAAAAACATAATCCTACTTGCATTAGTTTTAATCAGTTCTTCGCTTTCTGCCCAGGTATTAAGCGACAAGAAAGGTAAATATACCGAAGCTGATAGTCTTCGCGGTTCCCTTCGTCCCGAAAGAGCTTTTGATGTTCAGAAATATCATTTAAAACTCAGGGTTGAACCTGAAAAACAATTTATTTACGGTTCCAATACCATTAGTTTTATTGCTGAAGAGGAGCTCTCTACCATTCAAATAGATCTTTTTGAAAATATGAAAGTTGATTCTATCATTCAGAATGGAAAAACTTTAGCTTTTAAACGCAAACATAATGCGGTTTTTATCGGATTAGACAAATCGGTGAAAGCTGACGAAAATGGTGAAATTCAGTTCTATTACTCCGGGCATCCTATTGTTGCAAAAAATGCCCCCTGGGATGGTGGATTCGTTTGGGATGAAGATGAAGACGGGAATCCCTGGATTGGTGTTGCTGTTCAGGGTACCGGAGCCAGCCTATGGTATCCAAATAAAGATCACCAGAGCGACGAGCCTGAAGAAGTTCAGTTGGATATCGCTGTTCCTAACGGACTCATGAATGTTTCCAATGGGCAGTTTCTAGGAGAAAAAGATCTTGACGACGGTTTTACCCAATGGAGTTGGAAAACCGTTAATCCCATAAACAATTATAACGTGATGATCAACATCGCGAATTATGAACACTTTTCAGATTCCTATAAAGATCTGGAACTCGATTATTATGTGTTGCCCTATAACCTGGAAAAGGCAAAAAAGCAATTCGAGGAAGTTAAGCCAATGATGGAATGTTTTTATGAGAAATTCGGGGAATACCCATTTGTTGAAGACGGATTTAAACTGGTCGAAACCCCTTATTTAGGAATGGAACATCAAAGTGCAGTGGCTTACGGAAACGAGTATAAGATGGGTTATCTGGGCAACGACCTTTCTGGAACCGGAATTGGTTTGAAATGGGATTATATAATAATTCATGAAACCGGCCACGAATGGTATGGTAACAGTATTACCGCCAACGATATTGCCGATATGTGGATTCATGAAGGTTTTACCTCTTATTCTGAAGCAGTATACGTAGAATGCCGTTGGGGTAAAGAAGAAGCGTTAGAATATCTAAAAGGCACCAGGCGGGGTTTGAGCAACCGCTCAACTATAATCGGGGACTATGGGGTGAATAGTGAAGGTTCCGGGGATATGTATTTTAAGGGCGCGAATTTGTTGAATACAATCAGAAGCATATATAACGATGATGAGTTGTGGTGGAAAACGTTAAAGGATTACACTGAAACCTACAAACATCAAACTATAGATACCGAGCAAACCGAAGAATTTTTCAACGAGGCTGTGGAGGTAGATTTGCAGCCTGTTTTTGATCAATATTTAAGATATTCTCAATTACCTCAACTTCAGTTTAAAGAAGAGAATGGAAGAATCGGTTATCGCTGGCAAGCCGATGTTGAACAATTCGCAATGCCGGTAGATATTTTTATAGATGATACTGAAAAGAGGATCTTCCCGACTGACAGCTGGCAATTTTTTAATTCAGAAGTAGAAGATCTGGATGATATAAGAGTGAACGATCTTGAGTTTTATATAGATTCCTCCTTTAAGGAATAAATAAAAAAACAACACCTATAACCTACCTGCAGTTTTATTAATTCTGCGGGTTTTTTTTGTTCCTAATTCACCAAAATTTTTCGATATAATAGAAATTTCTCCCCTATTTCATTTTCTAATCCAGAATCCCGTTAAAATATTTCTAATGCTACCAAATAAGCCAACTGTTTTACAAATTATAATTAACTTAATGCAACCCAAGGAACACCTATTGTTCCAAATCAGGATGAGGCTTTGATATCTGAATAAAACAAGGAAATAATTATCCGGCTTTCCCAATATATAAAGGTTCTAATAATCCTTAATCTAGACGCTTATGAAAATTGTAACCTTAACCCTGAATCCGGCGCTGGATAAAAGCACATCTATAGATAGGTTGCAGGCGCAAAAGAAATTACGATGTGAAGCACCTGTTTATTATCCCGGAGGAGGCGGAGTTAACGTTTCAAGGGCAATAAAGATCCTCGGGGGCGATTCGCTTGCAATTTATGCAGGAGGTGGACCTGTTGGCGATAAAATGGAAGAACTCCTTAAAAAGGAAGGAGTAAATCAACAGCGCATCAACATTAAAAATAATACCCGGGAAAATTTTATGGTTTTTGAAAGTTCAACGGGAAATCAGTACAGGTTCGGGATGCCGGGAGCAAATATAGGCCAGGAAGGACTTCAGAAATGCCTGGATGCGATAAATAATCTTCCCAATGATGTGAAATACCTCGTTGCCAGCGGCAGTTTACCTCCGGACGCACCGGATGATTTCTACGGAACAATAGCTGGAATTGCCAAAAGAAAAAATATTAAATGCTTAGTAGACACCTCAGGAAAGGCTTTGGTGAAAGCTGCGGAAATGGGAGTTTGTATCATGAAGCCCAATTTAGGGGAGCTAAGTTCTCTGGCAGGAAAAGAGAAAATCTCGGGATTGGAACAGGAAGAGATCGCAAAAAAGATAATAAATGAAGGCAAGACTGAAATCCTAATAGTTTCCCTGGGAGCACGAGGGGCCATGATAGTAACCAAAGATACAATTGAATATGTGGTGCCTCCAACTGTCAAACAGGATAGCACAGTTGGTGCAGGAGATTCTATGGTGGCTGGGTTGATTTTGTCCCTTTCCCGCGGAGATGCATTATTGGATGCGGTAAAATGGGGAGTGGCTGCAGGTACTGCCGCAACAATAACTCCCGGGACCGAATTATGTCGTAAAAAAGACGTGGAAATTATTTTTAAATGGCTTAATGAAAAGGAATGAACTTTTGAAACCTAATTTTCAAATTTATATTTCAGGATATCATTTACATGCGTAGCTCTTTTCGCTCAGAAAGAATTTATTCAACCTTGGAATTAATTCACCTTGCTTTTTACGGTATTATCCCTATGGATTTTACCGTTAGGGGTTTCCTCAAACTTTCCAATTAGATATATCTTTTTGGGAACCTCGTATTTCCCGAGACTTTTTAGGTTGTTTATTTTTTCCTGAAGCTCAGTTAAAAGCTTTTCAGAAAAATCACTTTCTACAAAAAGCACCAATTTTTCTCCCAGGGCTTCATCGGGCATGGAGGTTACAAATAATCGTTGGTCTATAATCTTCCTTAGTTTGCTCTCAATCTCTTCAGGAAAAAGTTTTATCCCACCTGAATTGATCATATTGTCAATTCGGCCTTTCCAGATGAATTTCTTATAGGTTAAAATTTCAACCACATCATTAGTCACTATAGGCGCATCTGAAAGTTTGGGGGCTTTGATGACCAGACACCCTCTTTCATCCTGAGAAATCTGAATATTTGGTAAGACCTTAAATGGCTTAGGCTGTTTCTTCTTATTATTCGAATTTAATCTTTTCGCGGCAATATGCGTAACGGTTTCGGTCATTCCATAGGTTTCATAAACCTTGGTCTCCACTTCCTGAACCATCTTCTGAAGCCTTGGAGAAACGGCTCCTCCCCCAACAATTAATTTCTGAATAAGATGAAGTCGCCCCACTGAATTATCCAACTGGAAAGGTGTCATCGCACAAAAATCGTAGCGTTTAAAAACCTGGTCCAAGGGGTTTGAAGACGGCGGAACAAGGTCAATCTGCCAGCCAAGAATCATTGCCCGAACCAGCATCATTTTTCCCGCAATAAAATCGGCGGGGAGACACATTAAAGCCGTGGTTTTTTCAGGAAGATCAAAGAATTTAGCGGTAGCAATGGCCGAATTGATCATGTGCTCCTTCTTTATCCTTATTTTTTTTGGTTTCCCTGTAGAACCAGAGGTATGTACCTCTATGGTACTTCCGGGTTTAATCCAATCAAGCAAAAAATTACCAATTCGCTCCTCAAAAGGTTCCCCTTCTTTAATAAAGCTATAGGCGACCTGGTAAAGTTCTGCATTGGTAAAATACCGCTTGTTAAGCTTAAAATCCGGATGTGTCTCCGGTACCCTGTATTTCTCTGCCATGTGTTTAACCAAAGTTGGAAATTTTCTAATTACCTAAAGTTACCAAATACTTATGAAAACTTTAAGGTTCTTCGGAAACATTTAAGGTTTCTGGCTTCTCTACTTTTCCGAAAAGTTTATGTTTCCAGTCTTTCCATCCATATTTTCTGGCCATAATAAATAAAAGCGCAGGGTATATAATAAACACCGGAACCATCACGTCCAAACCGGCTGTAGGTTCAGAAATATCCTTTAATATAGAATGACTTTGAAAAGCGGTCCATTCGGCAGTGACCAAAAGGACTGCAACAAGGTTATTGGCGGCATGAAAACCAAGTGCGAGCTCCAGACCCTCATCCATAAGGGTCATTATGCCCAGCATGAATCCGGTGCCAATATAATAGGTCATTATAATATTACCCATTTGGGTAACCTCCGGATTGAAAAAATGAAGTCCTCCAAAAATTACCGAAGTAATGATAAGTGGCAGCCAACGGTTTCCGGCAAAAACCCCTAATCCCTGCAATAAATATCCTCGGAAAAAATATTCTTCAAAACTGGTTTGCAACGGAATCATTACAATGGCAATTAAAAAAAGAATTAGAAAGGGAATCGGTTTAAAATTAACCACATAATCTTCAGGATTAAGGTAAAAATCTGCAAGGCTGGACAAAATTGTAAGCGCGGCCACTAAACCAAAGGCAAAGAAAACCCGACTCCAGTCTATTTTTTTCCTACTGGTAGTTAACGATCGTAAACTCTGCCCATGCAGAAATTTTGCTGCCAGAAAAACCGCAACCAATCCGGCGGCGAAAGTAAGCAACATTAAAAACAGGTTGAGATTTGGTTCCAGAATTTGCATCATCTGTGCCTCATCCATGCCCATTACCTCCATCCCACCGGATAAAAAAAGAACCACCGCAAGGGGAATTTGACCAATTATAACTCCGGCAATCACCAAAAGTGTTCCCAAAAGATATCTCCAGAATTCGTGGCGATATTTAAAAGCTTCAGCTATATACATTTCTTAAATTTTAAAATCCCAGTTTCTTTTTGGGTTATAGTAAATTTTACCTTGTTTCACCTCCAGCGGACTTTCAAAATTATTGGTGTAAAGTCCTCCTGTTCCGAGCCCCTGATGCATTTTTGTGTTTTTAGTGTAAGTCCATTGAGCAATGGCGTTCAGACCTACATTGCTTTCCAGGGCACTTGTTACCCACCAGCCGGTATTATGTTTTTCGGCGAGATCTATCCACTGTTGAGTACCTTTAAATCCACCAATTAAACTTGGCTTAAAAATAAGGTAATGGGGCCGAATTATTTCAAGCATTTTTTCTTTTTCATCCATATCAAAAACACCAATAAGTTCTTCATCCAAAGCTATAGGAAGCGGAGTCTTCTCGCATAATTCAGCCATATGTTCCCATTGACCTTGTTTTATGGGTTGCTCAATGCTATGAAGCTCGAATTCACTAAGCTGTTTCAATTTTTCAATAGCATCTGAGGCCGAAAAAGCTCCATTAGCATCTACCCTTA